>NZ_QODJ01000016.1:0-89448 GCF_009935965.1 Pseudomonas sp. L13 | reverse complement strand
TCGCTGTCGTTGGCTTCTATAAGAATGCCACCGTGGCGCATAGACGCCTCGGCTTGGGCGAGTCCATCCAATTACAACGGCTGCGGGGTTGAGGCAATGCGGTCGACTTCAGGAAGCTGCCAGAGCTGAACGCCTCGAAGCCCGACGGTGCCAAGTGGTTGAACATCGCCTCGGACAAGATGCTGCGGCAACTGTTGGCGGTACACATGAACAGGACTTTCATGGGGCGTTCCTTTAGAGGCTCAGGCGCAAGGCGAGGGCGGCGAGGGTGATCAGCAGCACGGGCAAGGTCAGCACGATCCCGACCTTGAAGTAGTAACCCCAGGTGATGGTGATGCCTTTGCGCGCCAGGATGTGCAGCCACAGCAAGGTGGCCAGGCTGCCGATAGGCGTGATTTTCGGGCCCAGGTCGCTGCCGATCACATTGGCGTAGATCATGGCGTCCTTGACCACGCCCACGGCATGGCTGGATTCGATGGATAACGCGCCAACCAGCACGGTCGGCAGGTTATTCATGGCCGATGAGAGCAGCGCCGTCAGCACCCCGGTGCCCATGGCCGCGCCCCACACGCCGTAGGTGGCGAAGGTGTCAAGCCAGGTGGCCAGGTAGTCGGTCAGGCCGGCGTTGCGCAGGCCATACACCACCAGGTACATGCCCAGGGAAAAAATCACGATCTGCCAGGGGGCTTCTTTCAGCACTTTGCGCGTGGAAATCTGATGACCTTTGGCAGCAATCACCAGCAGCAACACCGCACAGGCCGCCGAAATCGCACTGATGGGAATACCCAGCGGTTCCAGGGCGAAACAGCCGACCAGCAGAATACCCAGCACCCACCAGCCGGCGCGAAAGGTCGCACGGTCATGGATGGCACTGGCCGGGTCGTCCAGGTCGGCCGGGTCGTAGGTCTGCGGAATATCCCGGCGGAAAAACCACAGCAGCACCGCGAGCGTGGCGGCGACACTGACCAGGTTCACCGGCACCATCACCGCTGCGTATTCGTTGAAGCCAATCTTGAAATAGTCCGCCGAAACGATGTTCACCAGGTTCGACACCACCAGCGGCAGGCTCGCCGTGTCGGCGATAAACCCCGCGCCCATGACGAAGGCCAGGGTAGCCGCCGGGGAGAAGCGCAAGGCCAGCAGCATCGACATCACGATAGGCGTCAGGATCAATGCCGCGCCGTCATTGGCAAACAGCGCCGAAACCAGCGCACCGAGCAGCACCATATAGGCAAACAAACGCCGCCCGCGACCACGGCCCCAACGCGCCACATGCAGGGCTGTCCAAGCGAAGAAGCCTGCCTCGTCCAGCAACAAGCTGATGATGATCAGCGCGACAAAGGTACCGGTGGCGTTCCAGATGATGTGCCATACCACCGGGATATCCGCCAGGCTGATCACCCCACAGGCCAGCGCCAGGATCGCGCCCAACGTGGCACTCCAGCCGACGCCCAGGCCCTTGGGCTGCCAGATGACCAGCACGATGGTGACGAGGAAAATCGCAATTGCGACAAGCATGAATAAAAGCTCCGATGGCTCAGCAGTGAGTGCTGGCCCGTTGTGGTCTGCCGCCCAGCGCATTCAGACGCAGTGCGTATACGTACTTCTCTATGTCCTGGTCAAATTTTGTTTCAATTGATATGGATCAAGTGCCGTTGAAACCGCCACAACTGATTGAAATTAAAATGAAACACAAATGTCCTAACGTGCCTGCCCATTGCTGATGAAGGAAGACCCCGCGTGACCCGAGCCACCCGCAACCTGCGCAAGACCCTGGATTCCGTCGCGGAAAATAACGAAACCGCGGCGTTTGACCTGATGCGCGCCGTGGAAAAACTCGGCGATGAAGTGTTGCGCCAACGCCTGCTCAATACCATCCACCGGCTGAACCAGGATGCCTACGAATTGCGCGAAGCGCGGGATTCGGTAGAGCAGGTGTCGGTCAAGCTCGCCTGAGCAAGATCGTTCAAGACACGCCTTCGTTGGTGCTGGCATGCTTGTCGACTGTCTGTCGATGAGCCGTTTCCATGCCCACTGCATTACCTCATTACGCCTTCACCCGCGGCGCCATCGCCGTCATTCCTTTGTCCCTGGCCTGTGCGCCCTGGGGGTTGCTGGCCGGCTCCATGGCCATCGACGCACAATTTACCCCGCTGCAAGCCCAAGGTTTGTCGGCCATTGTGTTTGCCGGTGCCGCACAATTGGTGGCCATCGGCATGGTCAAGAGCGGTGCCAGCCTGATTTCCATTGTGCTGACCACCTTGCTGCTGACCTCCCAGCATCTGCTCTATGGCATGCACATGCGTCCTACCCTGTCTTCGCTCAACACCCGTTGGCGCATGAGCCTGGGTTTTTTGTTGACCGATGAATTCTTTGCCCTGGTCAACCACTATGACCGCCAGACCTTCAATCGCTGGTACGCCTTGGGCGTCGGCCTGACGTTTTACCTGATCTGGAACCTCTTCACCCTCGCCGGCATTGTGCTGGGCAAGAGCATTCCCGGCCTTGATCAGTTGGGGCTGGAGTTTTCGATTGCCGCCACCTTTATCGCCTTGATCACCCCGGTGGTGCGCGATGTGCCCACGGTGGTATGCGTGGCGGTCGCGTTGCTGAGCTCGGTTTGGTTGAGTTATCTGCACTGGGAATCGGCGGTGGTGGTCTCGGGTGTGTTGGGGATGAGCGCGGGGTTTGCCTGCAAGCGGCTGGGAGTGGGGCAACGATGATTTACCTGATGATTGTGGCCATGGGCCTGGTGGTGTTCTTCAACCGTTACCTGTTTATCGAGCCACGCTTGCCGGTGCGGCTCAATCGCGGCGCGCGTGATTTTCTGGGCTTCGCCGTGCCAGGCATGCTCACGGCGATCTGCGGGCCGATTATTTTCCTGGCGGACCATCAGCTCAACCTGAGCCCGACCAACCCTTACCTGCTGGCCGGTATCTGCGCCGTGGCGTTGATGTACTGGACACGCAGCGTATTGACCACCGTGCTATTAAGCATGGCGCTGTTCTATCTGCTGCGTTGGTGGCTCTGATACCCGGGCAAAAAAAAGCCCGCGGGGTGGCGGGCAGAAGGGAGACTTCTAAAAAATGAGCCTGGCCACTATAGGCGGCGTGTTGGCTCTTCACAGTGAAACAAAGTTCATGGGCGCGTCAGTTGGCCTCGGCACAGTGGTAGAGTCACGGTTTTTCCAAGGAAGCAATGGCATGCACAAAGTGGTAATGGGCGCATTGATACTGGCGGCACTGGCCGGTTGCGCTGGATCGAAGATGAAAGAGGCGCGCGCAGGCAGCCCTTACAAAACCCTGGCGTCAGACAAGGCCACCCTGGTCGTTGCCCAGTGCATCCAGTTCGGCTGGCAGGATGAAAGCGTGTTCGGCGTCGATGCCGGCGGCTTCAAGGAAGCGACCGAGGCGGGTGGTTTCACGGTGTATACCACCGGTGGCGATTACTTTGTCGATGTACTCAGCTCCGGCGCGGGTTCCAAGGTCAACTACTATGCCGCACAGGACACTATGCCGGCTAAACGTCGCTTGGCAGCACTGGCCACTTGTCTGTAAGTCGGTTGCCTTAGTCATATTCCGAAACGCCTGGCGGGACAGCCGCCGGGCATTAGCTTATGATTCACTCGCTCGTTCGACGTGATGGCTCTTTACCGGTACACGGATGTCGAGGCTTAAACGTCGAGCGAGCTCCTCCACCCCCAACCTCAACGGGGCATGAAACCCAAGTGCCAGCGTCGCGGAATCAACAGTGTCACCACCCCTAAGGTCCCGGCCAACGCACCACTGACCCACAGTGCACGCAGGCCCATCTGCTGTTCCAGCAGGGCGCCGATCACCGCGCCGATAAACATCCCGGCCCACGGAATCAGTTGCACGCGCCAGCCATTACGGCGCTCGCCCAATAACCAGCGGCCCAGCCCGCGACCAAAACGGGACAGCGCCCCAGTGACGTAGGTCAGTCCCACCGGCAGCCCGTTCACCTCTTCGACGGCGGCGTTGAGCATGCCCATGGCAATAATCGCTGCGAGCAACGCGGGCAAGGTGTCGGTGGCAGGCCACAACGCCGCCGCGCAGAGCAAGGCGCCGATGCACAGCAATAAGGGCAACGCATGGCGCTTGCTGAAACGGCTGACCAATACGCCCAAGGCATTGCCGACCACGAAGGTGGCGACCAGCAGCACCAGCCGCCCGGTGAGCCCCAGGTCGCCCGCGCTGATGGCCACCGCCAGGCGCGTGGTGTTACCGCTCATGAACGAGACGAAATCGCCGCTGGCCATAAAACCGATGGCATCGGTCATGCCCGCCAGCACCGACAGGCAGGCCACCAGCATCAAGCCCACGCGCCCACGCCAGCGCTGTCGATGGGCGAGCGTGGCATTGGCGCAAGGCTTGCGGGACGAAGGCAGCATGGGGCCGGTTTCCTCGGTGAGATTATCCGGCCACTACCGTAGGACGCTTTGCCTGTCCGCGCAATGACCTCAGACACGCTCCAGTTGCCAGCCGGTGGCGTGCCACGTCAGATGGTGAGTCGGCTCGATCGCCTGCAAGAATGCCTCGTCATGGGACACGGCCAGCAGCGCGCCGGTAAAGCCCTTCAATGCCTGCTCAAACGCCAGCACTGATTCCAGGTCCAGGTGATTGGTGGGTTCATCCAACAGTAACAACTGCGCCGGTGTTTCACGCCACAAGGCTACCGCCATCGCGGCTTTCAAGCGCTCGCCGCCGCTGAGTTGCCCTACCGGCTGCGCGACCCTCAGCGCGTTCAGCTGCAACAACGCCAGGCGTGTGCGCAGTTCGGCTTCGGCCAGGGGCGTGTCGAGCAGGTTGAGTTGCTCGACAAGGCTGCGTTGGTCGTCCAGCAGCGCCAGGTGCTGATCGATATAGGCGCTGGGCACCGCGACGCTGCACCCGCCACTGACCGCCCGCCAAAGGCCGGCAAGCAGTTTGAGCAAGGTCGATTTGCCGCAACCGTTCGGCCCACGCACGGCAACGCGAGCCGGGCCTGTCAGGTTGAGCGTCAGGTAGCTGGCGGGTGCCAGCGGATCGAGCCAAGGCAACTGCGCCTGTTCCAGCACCAGTACCTGGCGACCATTGGGGACGCTCGAGCCTGGTAATGCGAGCAGTGTGGGCGTCTCATCCACCACGCGCTCGTAAGCTTGGCGCACTTGGGCGTCGAGTTGGTTTTTGTGATCGTGATGGGCACTGCGTACCGTGCTGACAATCTCCTTGGCTGCGCTTTTCCAGCGGGCCTTGGTAAAACGGTCGACGTTGGCGGTCTCGGCCTGTTTACGTGCGCGTGCGGCGTGGCGCTGCAGGTCGTCGTGGTCTTTTTGCAGGCGCCGACGTTCGCGGCTGCGGGCCAGACGCGCCTGTTCCCACGCGGCAATCGCGGCCTGCTGCTGAGTCTCGCGTTGTTGGCGATAGGCATCGTAGTTGCCGCCATAGGCCTGAATGCCCAGGGGCGATAGCTCGATGATGCGGCCCATGGCGTTGAGCAACTGTCGATCATGGCTGACCACTACCAGCCCGCCGCGCCAATCGCGCAACACATGCAACAGCCAATCGCGTCCGGCAGCATCAAGGTGGTTGCTGGGTTCATCCAGAATCAGCAACTGCGGCGCCGCCAACAACGCCCCGATCAGCGCGACCCTGGCAAGTTGGCCGCCGCTGAGTTGATCGGCCGGGGTACTGGCACTGAGGGTTGGCAAACCCGCTGCATCCAGCGCGTGACGCAGGCGTTCGGCCAGGTCCCAGCGGTCGTCGATCAGCGCCAGGTCACCAAGGCGTGCATCGCCCCGGGCCATGCGCTCAAGGGCAGCCAAGGCCGCGGCAGTTGCGGTGATATCGGCGATGGTTTGCCCTGCTTGAACCGCGATGGCCTGGGACACATAGGCAACATTGGCGGGTTTTTTCAGGGTGCCGGAGGAGGGCAGCAGCACGCCGGCCATCAACTTCGCCAGGATACTTTTGCCCCGTCCATTGCGCCCCACAATACCGGTAGGCGTTTGATCAATGGACAGGTTCACGTCCGCCAGCAAGGTTTCGCCATTGGCGAACTGGAAAGACAGGTGTTGCAGGGAAACAAGCGCGGGCAGCCGTTTGACGTCAGTCATCAGCACCTCCAAAAAAATGTCGAACAGGCCAACAAGCGCGCCAGGCGGCTCGTTGCAGATACATTTTGGAAGGCTTAGAGGTTCACGTCGGCGGTCATCCCGTGAGTCAGAAGGGAGGCAGAGCCTAACCCACGTTAACTTTGTGCGGCAAGTCTTCGGTCAGTTTTTCCAGGAACATCGCCAGCGCGACCTCTTCGGCTTTCAGGCCTTTGCGCACCCGCGGCTTGGGCAACTTCGACAATTGGCCGAGGCTGAAATGTTCAAGCACCGCCGGGTGGATATAGCACTTGCGACACACCGCCGGCGTGTTGCCCAACTGCCGGGCGACATCCTTGACCATCGCCACCACATGCCGCTTGGCGTCAGATTCGGGCTGCCACGCCAACTCGCGCAACACCGCCAGCGCCATCGCCGTGCCGGCCCAGGTGCGGTAGTCCTTGGCGGTAAAATCTTCGCCAGTCAGGCTGTGCAGGTAGTCATTGACGTCCTGGGAGCTGACGGTATGCCGCTCACCGTCTTCGTCCAGGTACTGGAACAGGTTTTGCCCCGGCAATTCCATGCAGCGCTTGACCACCCGGGCCAGGCGCCGGTCCTTGACGCTGACTTGATGCTCCACGCCACTCTTGCCACGAAACTGGAACTGGATCTCGCTGCCCTTGATGTCCACATGGCGGTTGCGCAGGGTGGTCAGGCCGTAGGACTTGTTCTCGCGGGCATATTGGGTATTACCGACGCGGATCAGCGTGGCGTCCAGCAACATCACCACCGTGGCCAACACCTTTTCGCGGGTAAACCCGGGTTCGGCGATTTGCGCTTCGAGCTGTTTGCGCAATTTGGGCAAGGCGGCGCCAAAGGCCTGCAAGCGCGCGTACTTGTCGCTGTCACGCACTTCGCGCCAGCGTGGATGGTAGCGGTATTGCTTGCGGCCACGGGCGTCGCGGCCGGTGGCTTGCAGGTGGCCGCGAGGGTCGGCGCAGATCCACACATCGGTGTAGGCGGGCGGCACCGCCAAGGCGTTCAGGCGTTTGATTTCATCGGCATCGGTAATGCGCTCGCCTTTGGCATTCAGATACTGGAACGTGCCCCGCACTTTTTTACGGCGGATGCCGGGCTGGGTGTCATCCACATAATGCAGGTCGCGAGGCAGGTCGGCGGGTAACGAAGAGTCAGGCATGGGGCGGGTTCCTTGGCAACAAATCAGGCCGGTATGTCTGATTGACCGCAGCGCCCTGCGGTCGTGCCAAATGCTTAAGCCAGTACTGCCACCGCCTTGATTTGTGCCCACAGCGTCTGGCCCGGATGCAGTTGCAACTGGTCGCGGGAGAAGCGCGTGATGCGCGCCAGTAACGGCGTGCCGCCGGCGTCCAGGCGCACCAGCACATGGGCGCTGTTGTCCGCGCCGATGGTTTGGATGACGGTCACCGGCAAGCGGTTGAGGATGCTGCTGTGTTCTTCGGCCTGCAGGCTCAGGCTCACATCGCGCGCCTGGACCTTGACCCGCAGCGGTTTGCCCACCGCCAGCGGGGCATGGGCCACGCGCATCTGCAACGGGCAATCGGGCAACTGCAGGGTGAGCAACTGATAGTGCGCATCGTAGGCAACGACGCTGCCGGCGATCACCACGCCGGCATCGTCGCCCAGCGCCAGGGGCAGGTCGAGGCGCGCCAGGGTTTCGCCGATAGGGCCGCTGGCCAGGGCCTTACCGTCACTGAGCAAGACGATATGGTCGGCCAGTCGCGCCACTTCGTCCTGGGCGTGGCTGACGTAGAGCACCGGGATATCCAGCTCGTCGTGCAGGCGTTCCAGGTAAGGCAATATCTCGCTTTTGCGCGGGCTGTCCAGGGCCGCCAGCGGTTCATCCATCAATAACAGCCTGGGGCTGGTGAGCAAGGCGCGGGCGATGCCGATGCGCTGGCGCTCGCCGCCGGACAAGTGTTGCGGGTGGCGCTCAAGCAAGTGTCCGATGCCCAACAGTTCGGTGGCCTGGGCCATGTCCACGCGCCGCTGCCGGCGTGGAATACGCTTGAGGCCGAACTCCAGATTGGCGCGCACCGACAGGTGAGGAAACAGGCTCGCCTCCTGGAACACATAGCCCAGGGCGCGTTTATGCGGCGGTACAAACAGCCCTTTGCGGCTGTCTTGCCACACCTCGTCGTTGATTTGCACAAAGCCGTGTTCGGCGCGTTCCAAACCTGCGATGCAGCGCAGGCAGGTGGTCTTGCCGGAGCCAGAATGCCCGTACAGCGCGCTCACGCCACGGCCGGGCAATTGCAGGTCCACATCCAATGCAAAGGCGGAGTACTTCAGCTGCAGGCGTATATCCATCATGGCGATCAGCTCCAGCCCATCTTGGTTTTACGGCTGGAATAGAGCGCCAGCAACACGAGAAACGCGAACACCACCATGGCCCCGGCCAGCCAATGGGCCTGGGCATATTCCATGGCTTCGACATGGTCGTAGATCTGCACTGAGACGACGCGGGTCTTGTCCGGGATATTGCCGCCGATCATCAGCACCACGCCGAACTCACCGACGGTATGGGCAAAGCCCAGGATCGAGGCGGTGATAAACCCAGGGCGTGCCAGCGGCAGGATCACCGTGAAAAACGTGTCCCACGGGTTGGCGCGCAAGGTCGCGGCCACTTCCAGCGGGCGCGTGCCGATGGCCGAAAACGCGTTCTGCAACGGCTGCACCACGAAGGGCATGGAGTAGATCACCGAGCCGATCACCAGCCCGGCGAAACTGAAGGTGAGGGTGCCCAGGCCCAGCCACTGGGTGAACTGGCCGACGTAGCCGTTGGGCCCCATGGCCAACAGCAAGTAAAAGCCGATGACCGTTGGCGGCAACACCAACGGCAGGGCGACCACTGCGCCGATGGGGCCGCGCCACTTGGAACGGGTGCGCGACAGCCACAGGGCAATCGGTGTGCCGATGATCAACAGGATCAGGGTGGTCAGTGAGGCCAGCTTGATGGTCAACCAGATCGCAGAAAAATCAGCACTCGACAGGGGCATTTACAGCTCGTAACCGTAGGATTTGATAACGGCAGCCGCTTTCGGGCCTTTGAGGTAGTCCACCAGGGCCTTGGCGGCGGCGCTGTCCTTGCCCTTGTTGAGGATCACGGCGTCCTGTTTGATCGGGTCATGCATGGCGGCCGGAACAATCCACGCCGAACCGCTGGTGACTTTGCCGTCCTTGTAGATCTGCGACAAGGCGACAAAACCCAGCTCGGCGTTGCCGGTGGACACAAACTGATAAGCCTGGGTGATGTTCTGGCCCTCGACGAGCTTGTCCTTGACCTTGTCAGTCAAGCCTTCTCTGGCCAGTACCTGGGTGGCGGCTAAGCCGTAGGGTGCAGCCTTGGGATTGGCGATGGACAAATGCTTGAACTCATTTTTCTTCAGCACCTCGCCCTTGGCATCCACATAGCCTTCTTTGGCCGACCACAGCGCCAGGGTGCCGACCGCGTAGGTAAAGCGTGAGCCCTTGACGGTAGCGCCTTCGCTTTCGAGTTTTTGCGGGGTGGTGTCATCGGCGCTGAGGAACACTTCAAAAGGCGCGCCGTTCTTGATCTGGGTGTAGAACTGCCCGGTGGCTCCGTAAGCCGCGACCAGTTTATGGCCGGTGTCTTTCTCGAAGTCGGCGGCAATCGCCTGGATCGGGGCGGTGAAGTTGGCGGCCACGGCCACCTGCACTTCATCGGCATGGGCCGTACCCAAGGCAAAGGCGGCAAGCAGGGGGGCCAGGCGCGAAACGCGGGTCATCATGAAGCAACTCCTTGAAGGTCTACGGCAGGGTGTGGGAAAGAGGGCTTACCGCTATGTATGGGAATATATAGCGGTTGGCCATTGCCGGTACAGTGCCAAGTTGCTGCTCAGATCAGCCGCGGGTGAGTTTGCTCAAGCTGTGCTCGGCTAATTGGCGTGTCAGGTCATAGGTGGACAGGTCTTTGCCCAGCCTCAGGGCCTGGCCTGCCCACAGGTTGCTGAAACCGGCTTCATCCTTGGCCTTGAGCGGCATCAATGCGCCTCCGGCCTTGGGGAACGCCGGGGCCGCCGGGTTGATGGCGCCGAGTTCACGCATCACCCGGTTGACGATGCCCCGCGCCGGGCGGCCGGTAAACAGGTTGGTCAGCGCGGTTTCGCTGGCCTGGGCATGGCGCAGCGCGTGGTGATGGGAAGCGCTTACAGTGGCTTCGGGCGTGAACAGGTAGGCCGTGCCGATCTGCACTGCGCAAGCGCCGAGGGCAAAGGCCGCAACGATGCCACGCGCATCGCCGATTCCGCCCGCAGCAATCACCGGCACGCTGACCGCATCGACAATCTGCGGCAACAGCGCCATCAAGCCGATCTGGCTGTTGAGGTCATCGCTGAGGAACAGGCCGCGATGCCCACCCGCTTCCAGGCCCATGGCGATAATCGCGTCACAGCCGTGCTGTTCCAACCACACGGCTTCCTCGACGGTGGTGGCCGATGACAGCACCACGGCACCGGTGGCTTTTACTCGGTCCAGTAAGGACTTCTCTGGCAGGCCAAAGTGAAAACTCACCACTTCTGGCCGAAACTCTTCCACCACCTGGCAGGCTGCGTCATTGAAGGGTGCACGGTTGGACACCGGGGTTGGCGCATCGAAGTCGGCGCCCAGCTCATGGTAGTAGGGTTGCAGCAAAGCCTTCCAAGCCTGGTCCCGCGCTTCATCAGCATCAGGCGGTTGATGGCAGAAGAAGTTGACGTTCAGCGGCGCAGGACTGGCCCGGCGAATGAGGGCCAAGGCCTCGCGCAGTTGCTCCAGGCTCAAGGCTGCGGCGGGCATGGAGCCAAGTGCGCCGGCTTGCTGGGCGGCGATGACCATGGCGGTGGTGGTGGCGCCAGCCATCGGCGCCTGGATGATCGGCACCTCAATGCCCAACAGGTCAAGAATGCGGGTGTCTGGCCAGTTGCTCATGGGGTGCGTCTCCAGCGTTAGTAGGGCTTTTCGCTGTTTTAGCAGGGCAATCGGCGCCCGGCCAGTCTGTTTTATTCACTGGACGGAAGCGGCATTTTGTGGGGCTGGGTTTCGCGCTCAAGTAACTGACGCTTGCGCTCCACGCCCCAACGGTAGCCCGACAGCTCACCATTACTGCGCACCACGCGATGACAGGGAATCGCCACCGCCAAGTGGTTGGCACCACAGGCCTGGGCCACGGCGCGAAAGGAGGAGGGTGCACCGATGCGCTCGGCAATCTGCGCATAGCTGGCGGTGCTGCCCACAGGGATGTCGCGCAACGCTTGCCACACTCGCTCCTGAAAGGCTGTGCCGCGCAAATCCAGGGGCAAATCCAGGCCCAGGGCAGGGGCCTCGACAAAGCCGACGACGTGGGCCACCAGTTGTTCGAAACCCTGATCCGCGCCGATCAACTCAGCCTTGGGAAACTGGTCTTGCAGGTCACGCACCAGTTTGTCCGGATCATCGCCCAGTAAAATCGCACACACGCCACGCTGGCTTTGCGCCACCAGAATCGCCCCCAGCGAGCACTGGCCAACCGCAAAGCGGATGGTGTTATTGGCACCGCCGCCTTTGTAGTCTCGCGGTTTCATGCCGAGCACTTGGTCGGCAGCTTCATAAAAGCGGCTATTGGAATTGAAGCCCGCGTCATACAGGGTGTCCGTCACCGAATGCTGGCCCTTGAGGCCGTCGCGCACTCTGCGCGAACGCAGGGCGCTGGCGTAACCCTTGGGGGTCAACCCGGTGTTGGCTTTGAATACGCGGTGGAAGTGAAACGGACTCAACCCGGCGCATCGGGCAAGCATGTCCAGGCTAGGCGGCGTTTCGGCCTGTTCGATTTGCCGGCAGGCCTCGGCCACTAACTGTCCATGGTGTGCGGCCAATTGGGTCTGGTCGCCAGCAGCGCGTTTGCTCGGGCGATAACCAGCAGCCTCTGCCTGCGCCGGCGTGTCGAAGAACTCGACATTTTCCGGGCGCGGTAAGCGCGAGGCGCTGCTGGGGCGGCAATACACGCCGGTGGTTTTCACGCCGTAGACAAATAGCGCGTCAGCCTTGGCATCACGGGCAATAATGGCAGCCCAGCGCGGATCGTGTTCGTTGTTCATGGCCTGCACTCTTGACGGTTCAGGAGCAGATTAAGCCTGCCGCTCGCGCCCGACACTCCGAAGCTTGCGGTCAAATTAGCCGGCGGTGCGAAAGGTCAGGTTGATGCGCTGCGAGCCCATGACCGGATGCACGCCGTCCTTGATCGGCATCACGCCATGAAAGCGCAGGCGATCAACGCCGCCCCACACCACCACATCACCATGGAACAACGAGACCTTCTGGGTTTTGTCGCTGCGCGCATGGCCACCGAACAGGAAAATCGCTGGCAGCCCCAGGGACACCGAGACCACGGGCGCGCTGTAGCTGCGCTCGTCCTTGTCCTGGTGCAGGGACATTTTCGCCCCTGGTACGTAACGGTTGATCAGGCAGGCATCGGGTTGAAAACCGCTGAAACCGGCCTCGGTAGCCGCTGCCACCGCCAGTTGGCGCAATGTGTCGGGCATGACGGGCCAGGGTTGCTGGCTGCGCGGGTCGAGTGGGCTGTAGCGATAGCCACGGGCGTCGGTGGTCCAGCCCAGCTCGCCGCAACTGCTCAGCGCCGCCGACATGGTAAAGCCGCCGGGGGTGACCATCTGCCGAAACGGTGATTGAGCCAGGACACGCCGCAGTTCAGGCAATAACCGCTCGATACAGGGCAGGGCGTAGCCCTTCAGTACGTAGGATTCTTCGCCAATTTGCTCGCGCCCGGCAGGCTGTTGCAGGGCATCATCGGCAAACAAATCGGCGGTAGGGCCCGGCATGGCTTACAGTGCCTTGCTCACGTTGATGTCGGTGATTTCGTCGTTGGCATCATGAATTTTCGCCAAGGCTTGCTTGGCTTCATCGACGCTGTTGCTGTGCAGTTGGGCGAATTCAAAGCGGCGTTCGCCGTTGAGCTTGTACTTGATGACGTATTTGGTTGTGGTGGTCACAGCTTTTTTCCTATCAGATGTTCGGGTCAGCTCAGCTTACTGCTGGTGCGACGAACGATGCGGATCTTGTGGGACAGCGCAGGCTTGCGGGTCACGCTGATGGCGCGACGGGTCACCACATCCAGGGTGATGTTCCAGAAGCCGGTGCTCGGTGCGGTGATCTTGGCCGGGAATTTATCAAAGGCGCCGCCGTGGTAGGTATGGCGGCCGCCGTTTTTGAAGCTGCGAAAGTTCGCATCACTCATCAGGCGAATATTGCAGGTCTGCGAGCATTCGATGACGACAATGTCTCCCTCGTTGAGGTGCTCACGCTGGTGGATGAATTTCATGGGGTGTCTCCAGAAGGGCTTTTTCTGAAAAATCAGAACGATACGTAGGTTAAGATGGAGTTTATCAGCCCCAGCGCGTTTATTATCGGGCCGTCGTCGACGACTTCGACAATTTAAAACAGTTATTTACCGAGTTATCACAGATAAATCCTACGTTGGTGGGAGAAAATTACCATCCCCGCTGTCGTAGGGTCTTTATCGGAGGTTTTTGTATGAAGTGGAGTGTGTTGGTGCTGGCCTTGGCAATAGGTGGGTGTGCTTCGGTTGCAGATATCAAGCAGACCCCGCCAACATTGGTGGTCATCTCAGGGAAGAAGCCGCAGGAATATGCGGCGTGTGTGGTGCGCAAATTGGAGGCGACCCGTCGGCCGCCGCAGATCGAGCCTCATAAAGACGGCATTCAGGTGATCGTGCCGCAGAAATTCTCGGCAGACCCTTCGGCAATCTTTGAAATTGAAGACCGCTCCAGCGGTAGCAGCATCAAGCTTTATGAAAGCATGTCCAATGTGCCCATCCGCCCGGGCGACGTGAAGAAGGCAGGGGAAGAGTGCATTTCCGGTTGAGCCACAGGCCCACCCCTCACACCCGATAAAAAAAGCCATCACCCTGCAGGGACGGCCTGCATCCGTTAAACTGTCGGGCATTCACTACAAAGATGCCGCACAAACCCTGGGTTTGAGCGGCATTTGTTTTTCTGGAAAGCCCGTTATGAAACGAGAACACGTCAAAGCCCGCCATGCCGAAGGGCAGATTTCGGCCACCCATGTCATCCAGAACCCCGCCGATTTGGGCGAGTGGATCGTATTTTTCAAGAAGAGCGGCGGGCGCAGCTACTTCCTGGTGGACGAGCAGGATGAGGTCGAATCATTCGCGCGCCTGGATGACCTGATCGACACCCTGCGTGGCCTGGGGATCAAGTTCGCCGAAGTGCACCTGTAGCAGCGTTACTTGCAGACCACCACCACGCTGCGGCCTTTGAAGTTGCCCACGTCCTGGCCCAGGGTCTTGTCGCTTTCCTTGAGCGCCGGCGTACCGTTGGTACCGACGATGCGGTAACCGGTGCCCGCGCAGGATGCGTCCGCTTTCTCGTAGCAACTGGCCCATGAATTGGCCTCGCCCGAGCAGTCGATGGTCAAGCCTTGTTCACCATTTTTCAGCACGGTGTCGGAAGCGGTGGTGCAGCCGGCGAGTGCCAGTACTGCGGTCAGTGCCAGGATTTTGTTCATAAGGGATCTTCGTCGAGAGGAAATAGAGGGCGCTGACACTGTCGTGGGGCGTTGCCGGCGATTATAGCGAACTGCCATCGGGTGTGCAGCGGCAGGTTACCGGTACTGCGCTTGCACACCCGATGAGTCAGCTGTTGATATCGGTCATGGCACGGCCATTACCAGCACGCCACTTCCGCTGATTGCCCCGGCGGCAGGCAGCGAGCCGGCTCGTCGTACCAGCGTAAACGTCACATCATCGCCCCCAACGCTGTTGGTGATGCGGGTCAGGAATGAACCGTTGACCCTAACCGCAGAACCCGCTCGCACAAGGGCGGTACCTACGTTTGGGTTGGTCATCGCCAGCAGCCGATTGTCAAATGAGGAGGGCGTGCCTTTGTAGGTGATGGTGATCGGTGTGTTAACCCCGCCATCCGGGCAGGAGTAGGTGAGCCTGCGGTCACTGCGGATGTCGGTGGTCAACGGATCGGTACCGATACCCCGCTGGTGCACGTTGCCGAAGTTTATTTCGATTGGGTTGTTATTGTTGATCGTGCAGGTTGATGGGGAGACGGTAAAGTTATTTGCGGCTGTGTAAGTGACTGTCAGTTGCGGTCGGGTGGCGTCGTAATTGTTGGAGCTGGTGAGGCGTAGCAGACCCAGGTTATCGCCAATCCGAACCTCAATCGGATTGGCCGGATAGTTACGGACCAGAATGTAGGGTGTGACATTGACCGGATAAAACACCCCGTTGTTGGGCACGGTGACTATTCCTATGCCCGACGGAACCGGGGTGTTGTAGTGAGTTCCATTGATGCGCAAACCAGTCCTTTCGCTGGCGAACCTAGGCCCCGGCGTCCAAGCTGTACCTGCTGCGCTGCCGGATGCCCAGTAATCCGCATGCCAGGCAGGGCCTCCACTGTAGGTGAATCGGCATTCCAGCCGCGCTCCTTCCAGCGTGATCCTGGTGCGGTCTGCGCTCAGGGTTACCGTAACGGGTACCTGTAAGTTGGGATTGCCGTTCTGCCAAGGTCCTCCGTTTACCCGGCAATCGACGGCCTGCGCTGTTGTGGTCACACTTATCAGGATGATAAGTGCCATGGCTCCATAGAGTCGTTTCATATTGATCTCTCGCTGCTCCTCTGTCCTGACGTCGTCCGCCGGTATCCAGCCCCTGTTGAAACGGTCCGGATGACATTTAAGATTCGCCCAAGGCTGTTTTCAGCCCATGAATGGCTACGGATAGTCCAACGTAAAAGTCGAGGTCACCCTGTACGCGCCTCGGCCGATGGTCTGGTCGCTGATGGCCTGCGGCTCGCCCTGCACAAAGGCTTTCAGCGCGATCACGTTGCTGCCATCTATCAACACCTGCGCATCGCTGGGCGCATTCAACGGCAGTGGCTTGTTGCTCGGCGTCTCTATGCCCACCCCGATGCCTGAGGCGCCACTGCCACCATCCAGCGCGAGCATGCCGGGCAACGCGGTGTTTTCCCTGCCGCCAAAGGTGATGCTGACCGTGTCGCCAATGGTGGTGTCGCAATTTTCCAGATGCAGCCTGAAATCCTTTCCCTGTGAGCGGGTGTTGATATAAAGGTGCTTGCTGGTAACGTCCCAGAGTTCCAAGGTGACGGCTTCGTCGCCAGGGCGCAGGGTGCAGGCTTGCTCCACCAGATTGCCCTTGAAGCTGAGGTTGTCTGCCGCTTTCCCCTCCGTGATTGAGCCCAAGGCCAATATCAGCACGGCACATGGCCAACTCTTGTAGTGTTTATGTCCCATTGATTCGGCTCCTACTGGTATTCGGCCAACAGCGTGGCCACCGCGTTAAACCTTGCGGGCGCCAGGGTTGCGCCGGGCTGTTGGACCGGTACCACTTCCAGTACGGGCGGTGATGACAGGCTGATACCCAGTGGCGTATTGAGTGAAAATGGCAGGTTGTTCTGGAAAACCCGAATACCCAGCGCCGGCACGCTTGTCTGTACCGCCGCGCCGTCAAACGTGGTTGCCGTGCCGTTGACACTCAATTTCAACGCCCATGGCAGCGTGTCGGTGCCGCAGTTGATGGTGTAGCCCACGCCCTTGCGGTATTGCACGCCGTCGACGCGTTTGATCCCGACATCGCCAAAATCCACCTCGATCGTGTTTCCCGCATCGATGGTGCAAGGGGGAGGCTCATTCAGTGTGCCGCTGAACGTCAGGTTGGCCGATGCAGCGCTGCACAGGCCCAGGGAGCACAAGGCGAGCAACGCTCGCTGCGGCCAACAGATCATTGGTCATTCCTCTTCATTGATAATCGACCACGAGGGTGGCGGCCGCATCGAATGCGCCTCCCGTCAGCGTGCTGCCCGGGCGTTTGACGGGTACCGCCTGCACCACCGGCACGTTGGGGTAGGTGAAGTTCACCGCCGTGTTCAGTGGCCAATCGGCGCCATTGACGAACAGCTTTACGCCAAGATCCGGCTTGCGGGTGACCAGCACGCGGCTGTCGAATGCGGCACCGGTGCCCCGAAGTTCCAGGGTCAGCGCGTTGCTGAAAGGGGCGCTGCAGGTGACGGTGTACGGCACGCCACGGCGGTAATTGACCCCGTCGACCCGCGAGGTCAGCAGGTCATTGCCAAAAGGCACGTCGAGCGTACTGCCGCTGTTGATGACACACGGCGGCGGCGCGATGATCACCGCGCGGATGGTCAGGTTGGTCTCGGCCTGCGCCCCCAGGCTGAGCGCCCAGAGCAAGCCGCTGCCCATTAACACGGCCCAGGGGCCGTATGACTTAGCCATGGTTCTGCCCTTACTCATAATTGAGCCTGAAATCCACCACGGCCCGGAACGCCCCGCTGGTCAATGGCGCAGCGGTGCGCGTGGGCCGAACGTTCCAGGTCTTGGTATTACCGCCCAGGGGCAAGAACAGCGGTTCGCCGCGTTGGCCCAGTTGTACGTCCCGCCCCAGGGCGTCGGTCAACTGCAGCCCCAGGCCGGTGATGCCTTGCACTTTGACCAGGCGCGAATCGTCGTCATCGGCAGGCGCGAGGAACGCCACCGACAGCACCGGTTGAAAGGCGCTCCAGGTCAGGTTGCCGGTGCGTTCACTGCGGATACTGCCGGCGGTGCGGTTGCACTCGGTAAAGCGCAACTGAAAGGCCACTTGGTTGGCCTGGTCGCCAGGCCGGCGCAACTGGCTGGTGGAGACGTCGCCCAGTTCGATGGTCTGATGCAGTGAGGTCATTTCCAGGCTGCACGGGGTTTCGTGCATGGACCCGGAAATATTCAGCACGCCATTCATGCCCTCGATATCCTCGGCCTGCGCGCTCCCTCCAAAGGCCAATAGCAGGCCGCCTAACGCCTTTATGTAATGAGACTTCATGGCTGACTCCAGCGACAGGCTTACTGTTTGGGCGGTGCTGCTTGCAGGTTGACCTTGCAAGTCTCGCCACTGCAGGTGAAGGCCAGCAGCGGACGGCCGCCGTAATCATTGACGTAGGCCAAGTGCGGGGTAGGGCCCAGGGCCTTGGCGGTCGGGCCGAGGATCAACGTACCTTTGGGCGGTACCATCACCGGCTCGAAACCGGCCACGGTCTTGCCCTCCTTGGTGCTGCGCGCATCCACCAGGGTCACGTAGTAGGGCGTCGGGTTATTCACCCGGTAATGCTCGCCTTGCCGGGTCAGGGTCAGCTTTTCCTGCCAGGGGTTGGACAGGTCTTGCTGGCTGGGCGTAATGGCTTGAGGCCGGTAGAACAATTTGATCCGGGTTTGCAGCGCGATTTGCAGGGTGTTGGCCTTATCGGTACGTGGCGGAATTTCCCGCAGGTTGAAGTAGTAGACCGTCTCTCGATCCTGGGGCAACGACTTGGCCGCCGGCAGCGCCTGGACTTTTACCTGGCTCTGTTTGCCCGGTTCCAGGCGCTGCACCGGGGGCAGCACGATCAAGGGCGTGGTGAGTTTCTGGCCCTCTTCATTCTCGATCCAGCCCTGGGCCAGGTACGGCAATTGGGTGTTGTTATTGGTGATGTTCACGCTGGTGGCGTCCTTGCCGCCGTCGAAAATCACGCGGGTACGGTCCAGGCCAATTGCAGCGTGGGTGCTGTGGCTCAAGGCGAGCGTCAGCAGGGTGAGGGTCGAGAGGGTGGCGCGTTTGTACAGGGTCATGAGGATGTGGTCTCCGTAACGGGGGGCTTGCCGGTCAGCTCTGCCGGCGCGGACAAGGGTTGGTCGGTGGCTGCGATTCGGCAGTCCAGTTGCAGGGCATTACTCAAGCCGTCAGCAGGCAAGACCTCGGGGAGGGTGAGGGTGCAGCGCTCGTTCCCGCCCCAACTGACGACCATCTGTTCGCCGGCTTGAATGCCGCTGAGGTAGACATTGCCGCCGTCATTCACGATGCCGGTGTCCTGCTGCCTGGCGTTCTGGACCGTCGCACCGAAGGGCGGCGAGCTGCCGTCGGGCAGGCGCAGCACCGCCATGGCTTTTTCACCGGCAATCACGTCCAGGGCGCGATAACCAATGGCGCCTTCGGTAAGGGTCAGTTGGGTGACGGATTGGGTGGCTTCGACATTGCTCGGCAGGCTCTCCAGATCGACGCTGGCCGCCGTACGCTGGTAGCTGCTCAGATCGGCAATGACGGCTTTACCAAAGGCGTTGCTGCGGGTCGGCGAGCCGTAACCCCGCACCGGCACGTCTGGCACGCCGCCGGTATCCACCATCAAGCGGGTGCCGCCCATGCTGTTGGTGCGATGCAGGGCTGCGCCGTGAGACGTGAGCGTGCCACCGCCGCGGGCTGACAGGCTGAGGCTGGTGCGACTGTCTTGTTGTCGGCTGGCGGCGAGTGTCAGGTCTGCTTGATCACCCATGTGGCTCAGATAGCCACTGGCTGAATTATCGCTGGCCGTCAGTTGGTAACTGTTGCGCTCATTAAGGCGGTCGCTGTAGCGCGTAGAAAAGCCGTTTTTGCCTGCGGCCCGGTTGGCGTCCAGCGACAGCGTGCCGCTGCGCCCCAACGGCAGGCTGACCGTCAGCGCCATGCCGTTATCCTTATAGTTGTAATCCAGCGTGCGATAAACGTTGAGTGACAAACTCATGTTTTTGACGGTGCCCACATTGAAGTAGCGGGACACCGACAAGTTCCAGCGCTGGGTAGCCGGCCGCGACCAGTAAGTTTGTTTGTTATAACTGGCGTAGACCGTGGCGCCCAAGTCGCGAAATTGTTTGTTAACAGTCGCCGTATACAGCGCTTTGCTGCCACCAATAGGTTTGAATTCGCCGGCATATTGACCGAATTCGTCGTATTGCCCGCGGCCCGCCAGTTCGCCGTTCCTGCCGTAATGACGAGCGTCGAGGTATTCACTCATGCTCAAGAAGTTCTTGTCGGAGAACCGATAACCGGCGAAGGTGACCTGGCTGTCGTATTGTTCAAAGTTCTTCGAATATTGCAGGCGGTAGGATTTACCCGAGAGCGTTTGATTCCACACCTCAGCCCGGGACTGGGTGACATCCAGGGATAACGCGCCCAAGGCCAACAGGTCGCGGCCTGCGCCGATAGTGGCGGCCCGGTAGTTGTTGTCGGTGATGGCGCCGCCGAACAACGACCAGCCGTTGCTCACACCCCAGGAGAACTCCCCAGTGCCGAAAAAGTTACCGTCAGCGCCATATTGGAGATCCGAAGGCCGCCCGCTCGCCAGCTTGTATCGAACTTGCCCAGGGCGCGTCAGGTAGGGGACGCCTGCGGTGTTGAGCTTGAAGGTCTGTACCGAACCGTCTTGCTCCTCTACCCGCACATCCAGCGTACCGGTGACGGCATCATTGAGGTCCTGGATACGAAAGGGGCCGGCGGCCACCAGGGTTTCATACAGCACGCGCCCTTGCTGGCTGACGATCACCCTGGCGTTGGTCTTGGCCAACCCCACCACTTCAGGGGCGTAACCGCGCAAGTTGGGCGGCAACTGGCTTTCGTCCGACGTCAACGCGGCACCGGTAAAGCGGAAGCTGTCGAACAGGTCCGAATACAGGTAGTTTTCGCCAACCACCAGCCGCGCCCTCAAGGCAGGAATGGCGCGGTAAGCGTAGTAGCGGCTCCACTCCAGCTTCTGTTCCCCGGCGTAACGGTCCCTTGCGCTGTCGACACGGCCCTGCCAGTCGGCCCTCAGGCGCCAGGCCCCGGCATTGGCCCCCAGCGTTCCGTTGCCACTGAGGTGGTTGCGGGTGCGCTCGTTTTTCTGGGCGTTGGACTGCGCCGTCAGGTTGTAGTCGATCAGCAGTCCTGGTACGCCTTCATCCCAGCGCGCAGGCGGATCCCAGTTGAGCGCGCTGTACTCAAGGTAGGCGTGGGGTAGGTTGATGCTCAATGTGGAGGTGGCCAGGTCTGCACTGACCTCGGCACCTGGCAAGCCCTGAAGGTCCAGGCACTCGTCGCCTTTCCACCCTGTGAGCCTGGCTGCTTCGATCGCCTTCAGGCCCAGTTGCGCCACGAGCTCTGCGGACAAGCAGGCCTGGCTACCCTTCGGGTCATCATCGGGGGGATAAAACGCCACCGACTGCTCGGAAAACGCCTGGCCGTTGATCTGCACAAGCATCGTGTAGGTGCCGGGCAGAATGAAACCACTGCGCGAAAACCGCGACAAATCGATATTGGTGCGATCATTCAGGTCAAGAACGTCGGTATTGAATTCGATATCCCCGGCACCCAAGGCTGTGCCTGCCAGTGACATCAGCCCGCCAACCAGGGTGGGGCGCAGCGTATGTTTGATCTTCGACGCATTCAGCATGAAAGCAACCCATCAATGTTCAAAAGTATTCCAACTTGAACCGCACGGCCACGCGGTGAGCGCCCGGCGCCAAGGGCAGCCCGTTACCTACCAGCCGCAGCGTGTAGTGAAGTGTCATGTCACCTTCCGCCAAGGGATGCGGCGCCATCGGCTCGCCCGGCACGCTCTCCTGGCCGGCCGAATCCCAGATATGAAAGGCAACACCTTGCGAATCACCGAAGGCGGCAAAAGAGCGACCGTCCCGGTCGCGCGGGCCGTCGAACGTCACCCGCAAATGTTCCCAGTCAGGTAGCGTTGCACCCGGGCGTGAAGGGTCCGGGCGCGTCAATGAGCAGTTGACCAGGCGCAAATCAAAGGGGTGTGGTTCGCCCAGCGCATTTCGCAACAGCCGGCCAATGGGCTCGGCGGGCATCTCGATGGTTTGATCGGCACTGGTCAGTTCCAACCCGCAGGCTGAGTCAACGACCCTGCCACCGAGCGTGATGACCCCTTCACCTTGCGCAGGCTCCTGCGCGAACACCCAAGGGCTGATGACCGCCGCCAGTGACGAGCTCATCGCTAGACTTATGAGTTTTTTCACCGTTATCTCCCACCCGTTCCCCCCGCCACCCTGAAGTGGCGGGGGGGCTACTTACTGATAAGCCAAGGTGAAATTGGTAACCGCGCTGAAGTCACCCGGCACGATGTCGCCGGTCGCTGCGCCTTGAACAAAGGCGCCGAATTCCAGCGTGTTGTCACCGGTTGAAATGGCCTGGGGAGTGGTTGCCACACCCAGTTGGATAGGGCTGCCGCCGTGGGTCATCATGATGCCGACGCGGCCTGCGGTGCCGACGGTGCCGATTGCGCCAGGCACATCGCTCGAAGGGGCTGCGGTGAAGGTCGTGGTCACGGTGTTATCGGTCAGGTCCGTCAGGTCGCAACCTTCCAGCTCAATCAGCACACGGCGAGCTTCGGACTTACCGCCTGCCTGCAATTGATGCTTGGCGATGGCGCCCAGGTGAATGGTCTGATCTACCGATTCAGGCTTGATGGAGCAGGCACCCGAGTGGACCGATCCCAGAAAGGTAACTGTGCCATCTGCCGCCTGGGCTCCGGACATGGAGCCCGCGAACAGGCCGATGGTTAACAGTGCAGTTTTGAACGTAGTTTTCATTTGCAGATGCCCACATAAAAATGTCATGGAAGAGCCCCGCTACCTGGTGGTGTGGGACTGACGTTTCACCTCAAACGTGGCCAATAGCGAACTCGGCTGATCGTCAGTCGAGTGCCGGTCAGAAGATCAAACTTTCCAACTAGTTGTATTGCCATTTGGATGCACGTTTGAAGCGGAAGCGATTGTGTGATGGCGGCTTGAAAAAGTAAGTCGTCACATTCGCTTATTGATGTGGGCAGGCAGTATCATGACTTATAGGAAGAATATGGCACTTTGCCAAAACTTTGATTTTGGCTGTAAGAAATGAACTACATGCGGCTAAATGAGAATAATTTAGTTGGGAGGATAGCTGTAAGAATGGGATGACATACAGCGAAAATCAATAGACATTAATAGCGCGAAACAACTAGCCGGGCTTCGGGCAGTGGCGGTGATGATGCCTGAGCAACAGCCACAAAAAAGCCCCGCTTAACGGGGCTTTCAAAGCAGTGCAACCAGGCTTACTTGGTTTTCGGCCGCTTGCTCGATGCATGGCCGGCCTCATCCACAAACACCTCGGCGACGGCAATCGCCATGCTTTCGGTCTCGAATACACCGGCAACGCTGTCGCCGTGAAAATTGATCAAGTGCCAGCCGTCTGCTCGCTTCGTGATCAGGTAGCCGTTTACACCTTTGGGTTCTGACATCTGTTGGCAATCTCGTGGTCTTGGTTCAAGGCGCTCATGATAGCGCCAAATGCGGGGGCAGGGCGCTAATGCCGTTCAGTTAAGGCTTTTTGTAGGAGCGAGCTTGCTCGCGAAAAACCCACAGGCGCCGCGTTCAATCAGGAAACACGCATTATCGTTGACGTTTTTCGCGAGCAAGCTCGCCCCTACAGACGGCGATATACGCTTAACTGAACGGCGTTACGGGGCAGGGCGCAAGTTGTTGCGGGTCAGTGCCAGGGGGGCAAAAGCGTGCTAAAACCATTGCAGGCCTTTTAAACAAGGGGCCAAGTCGGGTTCTGACCGACCATTGGTGACGCGCTTTGCAGGATCAGCGGAACTTACGCCGACATTTTTTCTCTATGATGACATCGCAACGCCAGCAGGACCCATTGTAAGGTGACTGCGGCCTGATTAGACTGCGCCGAATTCCGTACGCACAGCCCTTTGTAAGGACTCATATGATCAAGAAATGCTTGTTCCCAGCAGCCGGTTACGGCACTCGCTTCTTGCCAGCGACCAAAGCCATGCCCAAAGAAATGCTGCCAGTGGTGAACAAGCCACTGATTCAGTACGGTGTGGAAGAGGCTCTGGATGCCGGTTTGAACGAGATCTCCATCGTCACGGGTCGTGGTAAGCGCGCGCTGGAAGACCACTTCGACATCAGCTATGAGCTGGAAAACCAGATCAAAGGCACCGACAAGGAAAAATACCTGGTCGGTATCCGTAAATTGCTCGACGAGTGCTCGTTCTCCTACACCCGTCAGACTCAAATGAAAGGCCTCGGCCACGCCATTCTTACCGGTCGCCCGCTGATCGGTGATGAACCGTTCGCCGTGGTCCTGGCGGATGACTTGTGCGTCAACCTGGAAGGCGACGGTGTGCTGACCCAGATGGTCAAGCTCTACCAGAAATACCGTTGCACCATCGTCGCGGTGATGGAAGTCAACCCAACCGAAACCAATAAGTACGGTGTTATCGCCGGTGACGATATTGGCGATGGCTTGATCCGTGTACGCGACATGGTCGAGAAACCAGCACCGGAAGATGCACCGTCGAACCTGGCGATCATCGGTCGTTACATCCTTACCCCGGACATCTTCAAGCTGATCGAAGAGACCGAGCCAGGCAAGGGCGGCGAGATCCAGATCACCGACGCTCTGCTCAAGCAAGCCAAAGACGGTTGCGTGATTGCCTACAAGTTCAAGGGCCAACGTTTCGACTGCGGCGGTGCTGAGGGCTACATCGAAGCGACCAACTTCTGCTACGAGCATTTCTACAAGACGGGCAAGGCTTACTGATTCACGCTTGCCGGTACGTTTTAAGCGAAAGCCACCTTCGGGTGGCTTTTTCGTTTTTCAGCCCCCTGTAAGTCGGTATGCTGGTGTCCTGCCGAGGAGAGTGAAATGGCCTACGATTTTGACCTGTATGTAATTGGCGCCGGTTCCGGCGGTGTTCGCGCGGCGCGCTTTGCCGCTGGCTTTGGCGCCAAGGTGGCCGTGGCGGAGAGCCGCTACCTGGGCGGCACCTGTGTGAACGTCGGCTGTGTGCCAAAGAAGCTGTTGGTGTATGGCGCGCATTTTTCCGAGGATTTTGAGCAGGCCAGTGGCTTTGGCTGGTCCCTGGGCGAGGCGAACTTTGATTGGGCGACCTTGATCGCCAACAAGGATCGCGAGATCAACCGCCTCAATGGCATCTATCGCAACCTGTTGGTCAACAGCGGCGTGACCCTGCATGAAGGGCATGCGCGCCTGGTCGATGCCCATCAGGTGGAGATTAACGGTGAGCGCTTCACTGCCAAGCACATCCTGATTGCCACCGGCGGCTGGCCGCAGATCCCTGAGATTCCAGGGCGCGAGCACGCCATTGGTTCCAATGAGGCATTCTTCCTCAAAGAGCTACCTAAGCGCGTGCTGGTAGTGGGCGGTGGCTATATCGCCGTTGAGTTCGCCGGCATCTTCCATGGCTTGGGCGCACAAACTTCATTGCTGTATCGCGGCGACTTGTTCTTGCGCGGCTTTGATGGTTCGGTGCGCAAACATCTGCAGGAAGAGCTGACCAAGCGCGGCCTGGACTTGCAGTTCAATGCCGACATCGAACGCATCGATAAACAAGCCGACGGCAGCCTCAAGGCCACCTTGAAGGATGGTCGTGTGCTGGAGGCCGATTGCGTGTTCTACGCCACCGGCCGCCGCCCGATGCTGGATAACCTGGGCCTGGAAAACACCGGGGTCAAACTGGACGAACGCGGTTTCGTCGCGGTGGATGATCTCTACCAGACCGCTGAGCCGTCGATCCTGGCGATTGGCGATGTGATTGGTCGTGTGCAGCTGACGCCGGTGGCCCTGGCTGAAGGCATGGCCGTGGCGCGGCGGTTGTTCAAGCCCGAGCAATACCGCCCGGTGGATTACGCCAATATCGCGACGGCGGTGTTCAGCCTGCCAAATATCGGCACAGTCGGTCTGACGGAAGAGGATGCACGCAAGAACGGCCACAACGTGCAGATCTTTGAAAGCCGTTTCCGGCCGATGAAGCTGACCCTCACCGATTGCCAGGAAAAGACCCTGATGAAGCTGGTGGTCGACGCCGACACCGACAAAGTGCTGGGTTGCCACATGGTCGGCCCGGATGCGGGTGAAATCGTGCAAGGGCTGGCGATCGCGCTCAAGGCGGGCGCGACCAAACAGCATTTCGACGAAACCATCGGCGTGCATCCTACGGCGGCGGAAGAATTCGTCACCATGCGCACGCCTGTGGCGGACTGATCAGCTAGGCTCTGCTGCCTCTGGCGTCGTTGCAACAACGGCCGCCAGGCGCAGGGCTTCGATGCTTGCCTGGGCCTTGATCAGGTCCAGCTCAAGCGCCTTGTTGTGCTGCTGGTGTTCCAGCAGTGCGGCCTGGCGTGATTGGCTGTCCTGCACGGCCACGCGCAGGCGTTCCTGGAGCAGGGTGCGTTCGCTGTTGATCTGGCTGAGCTGCTCCTTGAGTTGCAGTTGTAGAGCCTGGTCCTGGCGAGCTTGTTCCTGCAGCGCAGTCAATTCCTTGGTTGTCACTCGCTGCTCACTCAGCAAGCGCTCGTTATCTCGATGCAACTGCGTGATCTCATCTTGACGCACCAGCGCGCTTTGCTGTGCCTGACGCAATTCGGCCTGTACCTGCTGCAACTGGCCTTCATGGCGGCGCTGTTCCTGCTCACGCTGCTCCTTGATGGCATTGCGGTAATGCTCAAGCGCATCACGGGCGTGCAGGTGTTTTTCTTCCAGTGAGCGAATCTGCTCGTCTTTATCGTTGAGCCTCAGCTCGTAGTCGCTGCACGCCTGGCTCAGCCCGGCGTTACGGGTTTGCTCGGTCTGCAGGCTGGTGCTGGCGGTTTGCAGCGCCGCGCTTTCTTCGGCCAGGGCTGCGGCCTGGATATCAAATTGCTGTTTGAGCTGGGTGTGCGCCTCTTCCAGGGTTTCTACCTGGGCGAGCAGGGCGGTTTTGTGTTGCTCGAATTGCGCCAGCGCCAGATCGATCGGCTCTTGAGCCTTCTCTTTGAGGCGCTGGGCCAGGCGTGCGACCAACTCGCCCAGCTCGTCGTCAATTGGCGCCTGGGTGATGGTTTGCCGTGATTCGCTTTCGTCCAGCTCTTTCAAGTAGCGATGAATCGTGGTTTTCGAGCCGGTATTACCCATTTCGATACGCACTGCATCGATGCTGGGGTTTTCGCCACGGGCGAGGATCGCCAAGCGTGCCGTTTGCACTACTGCTTTGTTTATGCCGCCGCGAGCCATGGGGTCTCCGTCGATTTAGTACTGTGGTACATGGTATGTATATACATACCTTATCATGATTAAAAACTCGATGAAATTCATGATTTAACAGATGGGATATTGGCGTATTATCCCGTGTCATGAGCATTTTCATCAGTCATTCACCCGTCAGCAGTACGAATAGACGCCTATGAGCGACCTGGACCGATATCTCAACGCCGCCACCCGCGACAACACGCGCCGCAGCTACCGCGCAGCCATCGAGCATTTCGAAGTCAGTTGGGGAGGGTTTCTGCCGGCCACCAGTGACAGCGTGGCGCGTTACTTGGTGGCGCATGCCGGAGTGTTGGCGGTCAATACCTTGAAGCTGCGGCTCTCGGCACTGGCGCAATGGCATACCAGCCAAGGGTTTGCCGACCCGACGAAGGCGCCGGTGGTACGCAAGGTGCTCAAGGGCATCCGCGCTGTGCACCCGGCGCGAGAGCGACAGGCCGAGCCTTTGCAACTTCAGCATTTGGAGCAGGTGATCGCAGCCCTGGACGTTGAAGCCAAGCAGGCCAGCGAGCATCACGACCAACCGCGCTTGCTGCGGGCCAAGCGCGACGCTGCGCTGATTCTGCTGGGCTTTTGGCGCGGGTTTCGCAGTGATGAGCTGTGCCGATTAAGCATCGAGCATGTGCAAGCCGTGCCAGGCGCGGGCATCAGCCTGTACTTGCCGCGCAGCAAAAGTGATCGCGACAACCTCGGCAAGACCTACCAGACCCCAGCGCTGCTGCGGCTGTGCCCGGTGCAGGCTTATAGCGAGTGGCTCAGCGCCTCGGCCTTGGTGCGTGGCCCGGTATTTCGTGGGATTGACCGTTGGGGCAACCTGGGCGAGGAGGGCTTGCACCCCAACAGTGTGATCCCGCTACTGCGCCAGGCCTTTGAGCGTGCAGGCATTCCCGCCGAGCAATACACCAGCCACTCCTTGCGCCGGGGCTTTGCCACTTGGGCGCATCGCAGTGGCTGGGATTTGAAGTCGCTGATGAGTTACGTCGGCTGGAACGACATGAAATCTGCGATGCGCTATGTTGAAGCGACGCCGTTTCTAGGCATGACCCTGGCAACCCAACCGCTGATTTGAGATTTCTTCTATTAATACAGTCACCTGATAGAGAAAGCCAATCGTCAGCATCAGGTTTGCCAATGAGCCATCGACCGAAAGAGCCGGTAGGATTCATCTCATCAACTTCTTAACCCCTGACGGAGAGTCAACGATGCCTATCATCAACAGCCAAGTAAAACCGTTTAAAGCCACCGCTTTCAAAAACGGCAGCTTCGTCGATGTGACCGACGCTGACCTGAAAGGCAAGTGGTCGGTTGTATTCTTCTACCCAGCCGACTTCACCTTCGTTTGCCCAACCGAACTGGAAGACCTGGCTGACAACTACGCCGAATTCCAGAAGCTGGGCGTCGAAATCTACAGCGTTTCCACCGACACCCACTTTGCCCACGCTGCCTGGCACAACACTTCGCCAGCCATTGGCAAAATCCAATACACCATGATCGGCGACCCAACCCTGACCATCTCCCGCAACTTCGACGTGCTGATCGAAGAAGCTGGCCTGGCAGACCGCGGCACCTTCGTGATCAACCCAGAAGGTCAGATCAAAATCGTTGAACTGAACGACGGTGGTGTAGGCCGTGACGCTTCCGAGCTGCTGCGCAAGATCAAAGCCGCTCAGTACGTTGCTGCCCACCCAGGTGAAGTCTGCCCAGCCAAGTGGAAAGAAGGCGAGGCCACTCTGGCGCCGTCTCTGGACCTGGTCGGCAAGATCTAAGTCTGTGAACGCGTATCAAGGGCGGGTATCCGCACTTAAGTAAGCTGCATCCGCCCTCGAAACGCCCGGGCGAGATTCGCTCGGGCGTTTTTTTGTCTGCAATAAACCGAATGAACAGGAAATCGCCCGTATGTTGGATGCCAATCTTAAAGCTCAGTTGAAGTCATACCTGGAACGGGTCACCCAGCCGATCGAGATCATCGCCTCCCTTGACGACGGTGCGAAATCCCAGGAAATGCTTGCTCTTTTGCAGGACGTAACCAGCCTCTCCACGCTGATTACCCTGAACACCGATGGCACTGATGCGCGCAAGCCATCGTTCTCCATCAACCGCCCGGGTGCCGATATCAACCTGCGTTTCGCCGGCATCCCCATGGGCCATGAATTCACTTCGCTGGTGCTGGCCCTGCTGCAAGTCGGTGGCCACCCGTCGAAGGCCAGTGTCGAGGTGATTGAACAGATCCGCGCCCTCAAAGGCGAGTTCAGCTTCGAGACTTACTTCTCGCTGTCGTGCCAGAACTGCCCGGACGTTGTCCAGGCGTTGAACCTGATGGCCGTGCTCAACCCGAACATCCGCCACGTCGCGATTGATGGTGCGCTGTTCCAGGCCGAAGTCGATGAGCGCCAGATCATGGCGGTGCCGAGCGTCTACTTGAACGGGGTCAACTTTGGCCAGGGCCGCATGGGCCTCGAAGAAATCCTCGCCAAGCTCGACACCAGCGGTATCGAGAAAGCCGCGGAAAAAATCAGCGCCAAGGACGCCTTCGACGTTCTGGTGGTGGGCGGTGGCCCGGCAGGGTCTTCGGCTGCCATCTACGCGGCACGTAAAGGTATTCGTACTGGCGTGGCGGCTGAACGCTTTGGTGGCCAGGTGCTGGACACCATGTCCATCGAGAACTTTATCTCGGTACAGGAAACCGAAGGGCCGAAACTGGCCAGCGCACTGGAAGCCCATGTGCGTCAGTACGACGTGGACATCATGAACCTGCAACGCGCCAGCAGCCTGGTACCGGCGAAAAATGCCGGTGAGCTGCACGAAATTCGCTTCGAAAGCGGTGCCACACTCAAGTCCAAGACCGTGATCCTGGCCACAGGCGCCCGCTGGAGAGAGATGGGTGTGCCCGGTGAACAGGAATACAAAGCCCGTGGCGTGTGCTTCTGCCCGCACTGTGATGGCCCGCTGTTCAAGGGCAAGCGTGTGGCGGTGATCGGCGGCGGTAACTCCGGCGTGGAAGCGGCCATTGACCTGGCCGGTATCGTCAGCCATGTCACCTTGCTTGAATTCGACAGCAAGCTGCGCGCCGATGCTGTATTGCAACGTAAGCTCTACAGCCTGCCGAACGTGGATGTGATCACCAGCGCATTGACCAGTGAAGTCAAAGGCGATGGCCAGAAAGTCACCGGCCTTGCCTACAAGGACCGCGACAGCGGTGAGTTCAAGACCATCGAGCTGGAAGGCATCTTTGTGCAGATCGGCTTGCTGCCCAACACTGATTGGCTCAAAGGCACCGTAGAACTGTCGCCGCGTGGCGAGATCATTGTCGATGCCCGTGGCGAGACTTCACTGCCTGGCGTGTTCGCTGCCGGCGACGTAACCACCGTGCCGTACAAGCAGATCGTGATTGCAGTGGGCGAGGGCGCCAAGGCTTCGTTGAGCGCATTCGATCACCTGATCCGTACCTCTGCTCCGGCGTAAATCCTGAGCTGAAAATGAAAAGCCCCATGAGCGATCATGGGGCTTTTTTTGTTGTGCTCGATACGCTTACATCGGCGCCGGCTGAATGATCTCGACCCAATAAGCATCCGGGTCCTTGATGAACGCGAGGCTCTTCATGCGGCCATCTGTCAGGCGCTTCTGGAAATCACAGCCCAAGGCTTCGAAGCGTTCGCACGCCGCGACAATGTCCGGCACCGAGATACAGATATGGCCAAAGCCACGCGGGTCGGTGTTGCCGTTGTGGTAGGCAAAGTCGGCATCGTTTTCGGTGCCGTGGTTGTGGGTCAGTTCGAGGATGCCCGGAATCGACTTCATCCACTGGGTACGCTCGGCGGCGTCGGCCGGGATCTGGGCCTTGTCCACCAGGGCCAGGAAGTACAGGCTGAATTCGGCTTCCGGGAAGTCGCGCTTCTCGACCAGGGAGAAACCCAGGATACGCGTGTAGAAGTCCAGCGACTTGGTGATGTCCTTGACCCGCAACATGGTGTGGTTGAACACGAAGTTCGCCGTGGCGTTGTCGGGTTGGGCGGAGACGCCCGGGAAGGTGTTCAATTCGTGCAGGCTCATGGGCCCTCCAGAAAAAATGTGAGATGAGCGGTCCATTGGCTTGCGGCCTGCCTCCATGCAGGCGGGCCATGATACGCAAGGCGCACCGGCTGCGCCAAATGAAAAAACGCGCTCAACCCTTGCGGTCAGCGCGCGCCGGGCCGCACACTTTGCCGCTGGAACCTTGGGTGTTTTTCGCAATGATCGAGTTTCGTAGGCCGCTGTTGAGTGCTGTGTGCGTGTTGTTGGGCAGCCCGTTTGTGCTGGCCGCCGAGCCGCAGGTCCATTGGCCCAGCGGTTGGCAGGTCGAAGAAGTCGTGCCTGACGGCGAGCCGCCTGCCACACCCCAAGCCGTGTCCCGGCAGCGAGCGATCAAGAATGATGAAAATGGCGCCACGTTGATGGTCATGGAGTTGACCGGAACGCCAATTGAGGCCGGCCATAAAGTTAATCTTGCTGGCGTGTTGCTGGAGATGCGCAAGTCGATCCAGAAAGACTTTGCCCGTGGCGGTTATCAAAGCGTGTGCAGCAAAATGCACCCCACGACATTGAGTCGTCTTGACGCGTTGGAAACTACCTGTGTGATTACCGAGAACGGTCGACACGTGTTGTCGCAAACATTAGTCGGTGCGCTGGATGTCGATAAAGCCTATGTATTTTCATACGCGGGCCAGGCGCAAGCGTACGAGGCGAGCAAGGAGGAAGTCAGTTCGGTGCGTAACAGCCTGAAACTTTGACGCGCTCAAATTGAGCGAATTTGAACAACATGAACGCTGAGTTAAGTTCGATTCCGAACCGTTAGAGCAAAAAAAGCCCCGCGTATACGGGGCTATTTTTTAGTACATGTTTCAGCCGCGAAGCCAGGAGTCTACAGTGGCAGCGCCGTACTCTTCTTTCCAGGCTTTGAGGCCGCGGTGGTTACCACCTTTGGTCTCGATCAGTTCGCCGGTGTGCGGGTTGTGGTAAACCTTGACCACCCGTGCGCGGCGCTGTTTAGGCGCGGCGGCGGCCGGTGCACTGCCTTTGCGTGGCGCGGGATCGAGGATAGCGATCACATCACGCAGGCTCTTGTCGTATTTGCCCATCAGCGTCTTGAGCTTTTCTTCGAATTCGATTTCTTTCTTCAGGCCAGCGTCGTTCTTCAAGGATTCCAGCTGTGCGAGCTGCTCTTGAAGGGCTTTTTCTGCTGCGCGAAATTCGGCGAGTCTGGACAAAATCTGTACTCCAATAATGTAGTTGCTGATATCAACTGCAGACAAAGCTATAAGCCAAGAACGTTAAGCTACGTCAACGAAAAAGACCCTTCTGCGAGTTCTGCACAGGCAGAAAAAATTGTAGTAGTTAATTCATCCCGAGTAAATCATGTCTTTTAAAGAAAGACCAATCTTTCATCCTAGGTCGCGCAAGGCTATTCCACGATGCCCAACGATTTAATGAATTCATCGCAGGGTGATGGTCGGCCAAACAGGTAACCCTGTAGGAAATCCACGCCCTGGGCCACGAGGTATTCACACTGTTGGGCTGTTTCTACGCCTTCGGCAACAATGCCTAGATCCAGCTTGACCGACAACTCTATGATGCTGTCCAGAATATGTCGCGACAGCGCATCCGCACCGATCATGGCGACAAAGCTCTGATCGATCTTCAAGTAGTCGACATTGAAATTGCGCAAATAGCCCAAGCTGGAGTGGCCGGTGCCAAAATCATCAATGGCAATCATGACCCCCATTTGATGCAGCGCCTCGAACAGGCGGCGGGTGGTCTCGGTGGGTTCGATCAACTCCCGCTCGGTCAACTCCAGCACCAGGGTGACCTGGCCGGGTGGAAACGCGGCCAGAAATTCCCGGCAGTCCTGCACCAGCGCCATGTCCTGGCAATGGCGCGCAGTGATATTCACGCCGATATGAAAGCCAGGGCTGAAGCGCGCGGCATGGGGCGCCAGTTGCGCGGCGGTCTGGCGCAGCAGTGCGCGGGTCATCGGCACGATCAGGCCGGAGTCTTCGGCCAGGGGAATAAACAGGTCCGGGCGCACCAGGCCTTCTTTGGGATGCTTCCAACGCATCAGGACTTCACAGCCGGCCCATTGGCGGGTGTCACCGCGTACCACCGGTTGGAAATACGGGATGAACTCATTGGCCCCCAAGGCGCGTTGTAACTCGTGGGTCGGCGCGGACGAACGTTTTTGCAGCCAGTGAGCGAGCAGCCCCGCCAATATCCCGAAGAACACTACTAGGCTGAACAGGGCCGGATATCGCGCCTGCATATAGCGCCAGACCTCACCGTCGGGCATCCCGGCCTCGACGCTGTACTGATAGCGCTCGGAAGCCAAGCGGTGTGGCGCCACGGCAAATTTCGGCAGCGCGCCTTGATGCACTTTGCCGTCATCATCCAGCCAATTCGGGCCAACTTGCAAAATCAGGTAGGCGTAACGACTGATCAAGCGCAAAGCGTTAGTGAGGTGGTAACCGTCAACCGAGGCAAACGCACCTTGATCGCCTTGGACCAGGCGGTACACCAGCAGGGCGGTATCGGGTGTGACGGGGTTGCCTTTCATCAACCACAGGCGTCCATCCACGTAGTCGTCCGGGTTGACAGGCGATTGGTAGCTGTCGCCAAACAACGAGCTGCAATAGATGTTCTTCTGCCAGGACAGCGTCGTGGCCCGCACAAACGGCCGGCGCGTGACTTGTTCACGTAGCGCCAACTTGGCGGCGCTGTCACAAGGCTTACCGGCCAACGGCAGCAAAGCCTGGGCAGCGATGGCGGTATTGTCGAGCATCAGGTCGAACTGGCGCACCGCCTCTTGAGCGGTTTGCGCCGTACTTTGTTCGAGGGTGCGCTCGGCTTGCCAATACAGAATCACAACCCCCAGCAAGATGGGTAACGCGCCGCTGGTTGCACTGATGAAATAGCGTGCGGCTCGGCTTCGTGGGCCTTTGACGGTCAGGGGCATAGGGGCGGTCAGTCGTGAGAAAAAGAGTGAGATATGCCGATGATAGATGGCAATACGCAGGCCTGCTCAGTTGTTTTGAGCGGGTTGACCTAGCCGTTCGGTCAGTTGTGGCGGGAGTTTCATCTAGGCACCATAGCCATCGTTGCAAGAAGTAAGAGACTCAGGACCGTACCCCTCCAGCCTCTCTCAGTGCCGTGCTAGCCCAATTTTGGCGGGACGGTCGGCGCGTGCCTTTCGAATGTCGGAAGCCGCCTTGCAGCCTTTTAACGACTCCACAGGAATTTGCAGCAATGAAAAAAATCGCACTGGCCGTTGCCTTGTTGATGGCTAACAGCGTTGTCGCTCTGCCGGCGTTCGCGGCGGACGGCACTATCACCCTGACCGGTGAGATCACTGGCACCACCTGCAGCATCAGTGGCGGGGCAGGCGCTGCGCCTGGCGCCGGGCCGGACTTTGCCATTGCGCTGCACAAGGTCCAGGCTAGCGCACTCAAGGCAGCCGGGCAGACGGCGGGGGTAAAACCGTTCTTTATCCAAGTCGGCAGTTGCCCGAAGGACACGGTGGTCGCGGTGTTATTCGAGAGCAGCAGCCCGGCCATCAACCCGGCGACCGGTAACCTGGTCAATCAGGCGCCAGCCACACCCGAACCGGCAAAGTTCGTGGAAGTACAGATTGTGGACGGCGTCACCAACCTGCCCCTGGACCTGCGGCTGGGCCTGAGTTCGAGTACCGCGACAGTGCCAGACGGCGGCACGGTGACGTTGCCATTTGCAGCTCAGTACTTCGCCACCGGGGCAGCGACCGCCGGCCCGATCAGCACGCAAGTGCTGTATTCCGTGACATTCCCCTGATCAAGGCCAGTGGGCCTGGCGACGTGCCAGGCCCTGCCTTGAAGGAAGGACGCATGTTTTTTCGCACATTGCTGGCGAGCCTCACCTTTGCGCTCATCGCCGGCTTACCGTCCACGGCCCGCGCGGGTGTGGTGATCGATGGCACACGGCATATCTACCCCCAGCAGCGCCGTGAAATCACCCTGCGCTTGACCAACGACGATAAACGGGCACCGCGCCTGGTCCAGGTGTGGCTGGATCAAGGCGATGCCACTCCAGATCCCTCCCATAGCGACGTACCTTTCAGCCTCTCGCCCCCGGTGTTTCGCCTGGATCCGGGGAGAAGCCAGGGTGTGCGGCTGGTCTACACCCAGGATCCGCTGCCGTCAGATCGAGAATCACTGTTCTGGCTCAATGCCGTGGAAATCCCCCCTAAAGTCAACGCGGCCGAGCTTGACGAGCAAACCCCTGAAGGAAACCACCTGCAGTTTGCTTTTCGTATCCGCACCAAAGTGTTTTTTCGCCCCCGTCATTTACCGGGCAGTGCAGACCAGGCGCCCGCACAACTGCGCTGGAGTCTGAGGCGCACCGAGCGCGCAGCCGTACTGCGCGTACACAACCCTACGGCCTTTCACGTGACCTTCAACGAGGTGGCACTGGCGCTGGGCCCTCGGCTTGACGCCCACCTGATACCGGTACAAGAAGGCATGGTGCCGCCAGGTGCCAGCCTCGAACTGCCTGTACGCGGCACCCTGCCGACGATCCCCGCAGACGCCCAGGTGCATTTCAAATACATCAATGATTACGGCGCATTCTCCGCGCCGCAGCGAGCCCCCCTGAAGTTTTGATTATGTCTGTTTACCTGCCATTTACGGGGCATCCCGTGTTTGCCTGGCTGTTGTGCAATTCGCGGCTGATGGTGTCGCTGGGTGTGTTCACGACCTTATGCCTGCCGGCCGAAGCCGCGCCGCTATTGTTTGATATCGAGGCGTTTACCACCGGCTTGTCCACGGCGGTGGATATTTCGCGTTTCAATACGGGCAATGCATTGGCGCCGGGCGTCTACCGTGTGGATGTGATGCTCAATGGGCAATTCGTGGGGCGCCGTGAAATCAGCTTTGTCTCCCGGAAGGGGCAGGACGATGTCCAGCCTTGCGTGAGTGCGCTGGAACTTGCCCAACTCGGAGTCGTGCTGCCACCTGACGAACGCAGCGCCGACACGCAGTGCCGTGATTTTACTCAATGGATCCCCCTGGCCAGCAGCCAGATCGACATTGAGACCCTGACGCTCGACGTCAATATCCCGCAGGCTTACCTCAGCCGTGCCGCGCGCGGTTACGTTGACCCGGCCCGCTGGGACAAGGGACTCGACGTTGCCCTGCTCAATTACACCTTCAGCGCCGCAGCGGTGACTTCGGGGACGGGGGAAGGTCGGGGTTACCTGGGCCTCAACGGCGGCGTCAACCTCGGCGACTGGCGCCTGCGCCACCAAGGCAGCCAGGCCTGGACTTCCCGTGGCGGTCTGTTGCCTTATCAACACACCGCCACGTACCTGCAACGGCCCTTGTTGGCCTGGCGTTCGCAACTGACCCTTGGCGACAGCTTCAGTAACGGCCAGGTCCTCGACGGCGTGCGGGTGCGGGGCATCACCCTGTCGACCGATGACCGCATGCTGGCGCCGTCGCAACAAGGCTATGCACCGCAGATACGCGGCATCGCCGACAGCAACGCCACGGTAACGGTGCGCCAGAACGGCTACACGATCTACGAAACCCAGGTTGCCCCAGGGCCCTTTGTCATCGACGACCTATATCCCACGGGCTACGGTGGCGACCTCAATGTCAGCGTCACCGAGGTGGACGGGCGCCGCACCACCTTTGTCGTGCCGTATTCCGTGGCCCCACAGTTATTGCGCCAGGGCGCCACTCACTACAGCACCACGTTGGGCCAAGTGCAGCAACGCGGGGTCAGCAAGACCCGCCCCATGGTGTTTCAGGGCACCTTGCAGCATGGCCTTACCGATGGCCTGAGCCTGTACGGCGGCAGCGCGGTTTCCCAGGGATACTTGCAGGGCAAGGCCGGGCTGGCGATGAGTACGCCTATCGGCGCGTTTGCCCTGGACACCACGCACTCGCGCACCCGCGTTGAGGGCAACGGGGTGGTTGGCGGACACAGTTGGGGCCTGGCCTACAACAAGAACCTGCCGTTTTCCGGAACCCATTTTGCGCTGGGCGCCTACCGCTTCTCCACGGCCGGCTACCTGAGCCTGCCGGATGCTTTGAATGTGCAGGAACTGGCGCGTCAGCAGGGGAACATCGAGGGCTATGCCCGGCAGAAAAGCCGTCTCGACCTGACGATCAGCCAGCAATTGGGGCAAGGCACCTTGAGCCTGTACGGCAGTTCGGTTGACTACTGGGCGAGCCGGCAAGGTCGCCAGACTTCCTTCACCCTCAGCTATGGATCACGCTGGAAGCAGCTCAACTGGAACATTTCGGCGCAGCGCTCAAGGGTCAGCGACGCCGACCCACCCAGCGATCGTGACCACAGTGACGCGATTTTTTTCGGCCGCGCGTTGCAACCCGGTCGCGTCGATAATCGTCTGGCGCTGACCCTGTCGATGCCGCTGGGCCAGGGCACATCGGCGCCGACCCTGAGCAGCGCGTTGTCGCGCGACACCGGTGAGTCAAAGGGCAGTCAACAGCAAGTGGGCATCAATGGCTTGCTCGGCGAGGCGTCAGAGGGGCACTACGGCCTGGCCGGCAGCCAGGGCACGGGGAGCCAGGCCGGTTCCAGCTTCAATGCCTACGCCGGGTATCGCAGCAGCACGGCCAACCTGCGCGCCGGTTACGGCCAGAGTGGCAACAACGCACAAGTGTCCATGAGCGCAGACGGCGGGCTGATTGCCCATGGCGGTGGCGTGACCCTCTCGCAAAGCCTCGGTGAAGCGTCGGCACTGGTGTATGCACCGGCTGCCCAGGGCGCGCAGATCGGTGGGGGTGTACGCATCGACTCACACGGCTATGGCGTGTTGCCGAGCTTGCGGGCCTACCATCCCAATGACGTGGATATCGACCCCGAAGGCATGCCCATGGATGTGGAACTCAAGGAGTCGAATCACTCGGTGGTACCGACAGGGGGCGCAGTGTCGCTGGTCAAGTTCGAGACCGTCAGTGGCCGTGCGGTGGTGATCAAGGCGACCCATCGCAACGGTCAGCCGCTGCCTTTTGCCGCTCAGGTGTTCGACGAGCAGGGCAGGGAAGTCGGGGTAATTGGGCAAGCGGGCAAGGCGTTTGTGCGCGGCGTGGCCGACCAGGGCACGCTGACCGTGCGTTGGACCGAGGCGGCAAGTGACCGCTGCTATATCCCATACCGTCTGCCACCGCGGCCACCGGGGCACCGCCAGGAAAATGCCGACCAGCTGGTCAGCCGGTGCCACGCCAACACCGCCAACGATGAGGTCACCGGCCGATGATCAGCATCTATACGCAACGTCTGGCAGGGCTTGTCATGATGATCTGCGTCGCCCTCGTTAGCGCCCCCCCAAGCCCATGCCAAAGCGACGTGTACGCCCGCGCCGCCGACAGTGCTGTCGGTGCCGCGCATTACGGTGCCCGCCAACCCTGTGGTCGGCCAGGCCCTGGGAAACCCGGATGGCTACCCCGTCGAGGTAGCGCACGGGTTGAGGTGCACCTATCCGCCCAACCTTATTGTTCGCTATTGGTCGTCCACGCGGATTGCTCGGGAGATTCCCTGGACGGGACGTAACTTCTTCCACTCAGGGGTCGTCATGCCGGTTCATCTGACCGGCGTGCAAGGCGTCGGGTTTGCGTTTATGGCGCAGGACCGTGACGTGGGGCCGATGCAAACCGTAACCACCGGAGTCACGGTGCTGCGCGGACCGATCCATCCCGGTTTGCCTACGTGGGGCTTGCGCGGACGCTTGTTCTTCGTGGTAACTGGCCCGATCCAGGGCGGCACCATCACGCCGCAGACCTTCGCAGGCTTGTACCTGTACACCAGCGACACGCACCACGCGTTCAACTTCGCCAGTGTAGAAGTCGGCCCGCCGAGCAAACCTACCTGCACGGTCTCCACGCCCTCCGTGGCAATCCCGCTGGGGGCGGTCGAGAGCAGGGCGTTCAAGGGCATTGGCAGCGTGGCCGGCAATGCCACCCGCACCATTACCTTGCAATGCGCCGGTGGCGGGGGCGCTGAGAGCGATGTGCTGTTGACCTTGACCGACCAGACCCAACCGGCCAATCGCAGCGACCAACTGACATTGACCGCCAACTCCACTGCCAAGGGCGTGGCGCTGCAACTGCTGTCTGGCAACCGCCTGATCAGCTACGGCCCCGACGCTGCCACCATCGGCACGCCAAATCAATGGTTGGCGGGCAGCACTGGCAACGGCACCTTCCAGATTCCGTTGACGGCGCGCTATATACAAACCGGCGCCACCGTCCGACCCGGTACGGCCAATGGGCTGGCGACCTTCACCATGGCCTATCGGTAATCGACGTGATGCCCCAAGTCTTATTGAAATGCGCGTTCGGCCTGGTAATGGCGGCTCATATCGCGATGGTTCAGGCGGAAATCATCATTGATCGCACCCGGCTTATTTACCCAGCCGCTGTACGGGGAGTGACCCTCAACCTGCGCAACGAGGCGGACAGCCCGAGGCTGGTGCAGGTGTGGATCGATGAAGGCGACCCCCAGACAGCGCCGGAACTGAGTGACGTACCCTTTACTGTCACACCACCGATTCTGCGAATGAACCCCGGCAAGGGCCACGCATTGCGGGTGATTTATCACCCGGTGCCGAGACACACCATGGCCGATCCCCAGGAAACGGTGTATTGGCTGAATGTGCTGGGCATCCGGCCTACTGACGCCGCAAGCCATCACCTGCAACTGGCGTTTCGCACGCGCATCAAACTGTTCCTGCGCCCTAATGCGTTGCCAGGCAGGGCGGAAGATGCCGTGGCGGCGCTGCAATGGCAACTGGCAGACGACCGCCCGGTGCTGCGGGTGCGCAACCCGAGTGCCTTTCATGTGACCTTGTCCAGCGTGGCGCTCAACCTTGAGGGCGTCGAATACCGCCATGAAAACCCACCGATGCTGGCACCGCGCTCAACGGCCGAGTTGATCATGCCGGGTTGGGTTGTACCGTGGCGAGGTACGCCGACGCTGCGCTTCACCACATTGGATGACTATGGCGCGACGCATGAGAGGACGCAGCGCATAGGCCGGTAACTAAGTGGGCGGCGCAATCTCCTGCTGGGTATCTACCTGTGCAACAAACCCCTTGCGCCGGGCAGGGCAATAGGGATTTGATAAGACTACGGACAAACCTGGTTACGCTGTGTAGAATCAGTTTACGCATACAAGAATATGGACTTGCGCTCACGCAAGCCTCGGCCGTCAGAGACTGATGACACCATGAAGCTACTTGGCTCCCCCCTCATCTTTGGTGACTTCCTCGCCCGCAGCGTGCGGGGCCTCTCTTGTGCGCCACCCTCCAGCCTCATCCTTGCTCGCAACTAATCAATTGCTACCTACAAGAATGATGAGGCACCGAACATGACCGACCAACTCGCAAACCCAATGGGCCTGATGGGCTTTGAATTCATCGAATTCGCCTCGCCCACCCCAGGCACCCTGGAGCCGATCTTCGAGATCATGGGCTTCACCAAAGTGGCGACCCACCGTTCCAAGAACGTGCACCTGTATCGTCAGGGCGAGATCAACCTGATCCTCAACAACGAACCCGACAGCCTCGCTTCCTACTTCGCGGCCGAGCACGGCCCGTCGGTGTGCGGCATGGCGTTCCGCGTCAAGGACTCGCAACAGGCCTACAAGCGTGCCCTGGAGCTGGGGGCCCAGCCGATCCATATCGACACCGGCCCGATGGAATTGAACCTGCCGGCAATCAAAGGCATTGGCGGTTCGCCGTTGTACCTGATCGACCGTTTCGGCGAAGGCAACTCGATCTACGGCATCGACTTCGTGTACCTCGAAGGCGTTGATCGCAACCCGGTAGGCGCAGGCCTGAAGGTCATCGACCACCTGACCCACAACGTCTATCGCGGGCGCATGATTTATTGGGCCAACTTCTACGAGAAACTGTTCAACTTCCGTGAGGCGCGTTATTTCGACATCAAAGGCGAGTACACCGGCCTGACCTCCAAGGCCATGAGCGCGCCGGACGGCAAGATCCGTATCCCGTTGAACGAAGAATCGTCCAAGGGCGCCGGGCAGATCGAAGAGTTCCTGATGCAGTTCAACGGCGAGGGCATCCAGCACGTGGCGTTCCTCACCGACGACCTGGTCAAGACCTGGGACGCGCTGAAGAAGATCGGCATGCGCTTCATGACCGCGCCGCCCGACACTTACTACGAAATGCTTGAAGGCCGCCTGCCGAACCACGGTGAGCCGGTGGACCAGTTGCAATCGCGTGGCATCCTGCTGGATGGCTCGTCGGTTGCCGGTGACAAGCGCCTGCTGCTGCAGATATTCTCGGAAACCCTGATGGGCCCGGTGTTCTTCGAATTCATCCAGCGCAAAGGCGACGATGGGTTTGGCGAGGGCAACTTCAAGGCGCTGTTCGAGTCGATCGAGCGCGACCAGGTGCGTCGTGGTGTATTGACCGCTGATTGATTGACTGGCTGAAACGAAAAAGCCCGGTTTTTACCGGGCTTTTTTGTGCCTGATGCATCGAGTTGCAAATGACCTGCGGCTTGTTGGGAACAGATGTTTCTTGAAATATCACTCAAAGGGTAGGGCGCAGACAAAAGCCTGCGTGTCCAATATGAAGAGGCTCTCTTATGCATGTGAATTCTCCTACCCTTCAACGCCCGATCGGCCCATCTGTATCAACAGAGCAGGCAGGGCTTGTGCGCAATGTTCGTTCCACCGGCCATGCAGACCCGGTCGATCAGGCGCGTAAAAAGTTTCTCGATGACGGTGAAACCGAGTACCTGGGCGGCGCACTCAGCGCCGAAGGGTATCAACTGACGAAGGCAGCGGTGTCACCTGACAAACCGGGAAGTCCAGGGGTGCAGGTCTCGACATTTGCCGTCGACGGCGTTCAGTCCAACGACATGATGGTGATCAAGCGGGTGCCGCCTACAGAAGAGGGGCCTAATCTCGTCCTGTATATGCCGGAAGATGAAGTGACATCGTTTCATGAGTTCAAGAATGCAGAGGAGATGACGGCCTGGCTCAAGGAAGTAGCCAATGACCCGACCGAGCGAAAGCGGTTTACCCAGCATTTTTCCAGTGATAAAGCGCCGAAGCAGGAGGAACGGGTTAACAAGAAGTTCGGCGAGTTCGCTGAGGGCGACATCAATGCAGTGGTGGGCAGTTTTGGCTATGAGAAAGGTGACATTTTCGAGCGTTTGAACAAAGACGCTTCGGTTCCTCCCGTTCAGGTCAGCGGGCTGACGCGAACGCAGCTGTACAAACAAGAGACCGATGGAGCAGCGACCTATATCGGGTATCAAGAAGACGGAAAAAAGATACTTTATAAATACGACGCGTATGGAAACATGCATGGAAACAATGGGAAAGAATGGTTTTTCGCCCAAAACGGTTTGAACGACAATAAACCGCTGGAGCCGATGACGCTTAACGAATACACCAAAAAAGTGGTCAGCGTTTCATTGGACAATGTGAGCGCCAATGATAAGCGCGCGCTCCTGGATGAGTTCGTGAAGCAACTCAGAAACCCGTTGCACGGTATTGGGATGGCACTCAAAGAGCTAGGCGTGTCTGGCGACGTTGCCAACTCCATCGAAGAAATACTGAAGAATCCCGTGAAAGGAACACTGCTTGAATTGAACCATGACAATCGGATCGGCAAGTTGTTTGGGGTTGATAAGGAACAGATGGATGCCACCCTGGAAAGTGTCGGCAGCCAAGTCCAAAGCACTATTCCCTACTATGGCGCATGGAGGGATGGGTTCAACAACGTGGCCGATGTCATCGAGGGGCAGGTCGGCACGTACGAGGAACCGACCACGCAAGTAAGGACCTGACTCGATCTACGTCGTCATACAGAGGGGTATGGATGCCCCCGCGCCTCGCATTCTATTCCAGCTTCCCCTTCAAGCTCGGCGCTGACGCACCAAATGCTTGAATCCTTCATACACCAGCACCATCACCGCCAGCCAGATCGGGATATAGGTCAGCCATTGCCCACCCTGGATGCCTTCACCCAATAGCAAAGCCACCGCCAGCAACAGCACCGGCTCCACGTAGCTCAGCAGCCCGAACAGGCTGAACGCCAGCAAGCGACTTGCAATGATATAGCTCACCAGCGCCGAGGCGCTGATAACGCCTAGCATGGGAATCAGTGCATAGAGCTTTGGATGCCCATCAAGTACGGCAAAGCCTTGTTCGCCACTTTGGACAAACCACCAGGCCACCGGCAGCATCAATGCCATGTCCAGCCACAGACCGCCCAGATGATCGGTGGTCAGGTATTTACGCACCACGAAGTACACCGGGTAGCCGATGATCACCACCAGCGTTGCCCAGGAAAAACCACCGGTCTGCCACAACTCGTTCAACACACCCAGCACGGCAAACACCACGGCGATCTGTTGCAGCCGTGAGAGGCGCTCGCCGTAGACCAGGCGCCCGGTGAGCACCATGGTCAACGGCAGCAGGAAATACCCCACCGACACGTCCAGGCTGCGGCCGTTGAGCGGCGCCCACATGAACAGCCACAACTGCACGCCGAGCAGGGCTGACGACACCAGCACACCGCCAATCAGCCGTGGCTTGGCCGCCAGCATGCGCAGCAGCTCCAACACCCTGCGCCACTCGCCGCTGACGAGCATGAACACCGTCATGCAGGGCACGGTGAGCAACATGCGCCAGCCGAAAATCTCCAGGCCACTCAGCGGTGTAAGCAGGGATGTGAAGTAATACATCACGGCAAACAACACCGAGGCCAAGACCGATGACACAACACCTTTAGACACGCTGTCCTCGCGAAAGCCAATGATTGCGCGGGTAGTCTACAGGCGCGCCAACCGACCGGATACAAAATGCCCGACATCATTGAAGCCTGGCGAAGACGAATGCCCCGGCGTGACCAGCGAATCAATGAACGCCTCGTCTTCAGCGCTGATCTTCACCGCCAGCGCCCCGGTGTAGGCGTCCCACTGCGCCTCGGTCCGTGGCCCGACAATCGCCGAACTCACCGCCGCATTGTTCAGCACCCAGGCGATGGCAAACTCGACGATCCCCACGCCACGCCCTTGGGTGTATTGCTGGATCTGCTGGGCAATGCGCAGTGATTCAACCCGCCACTCGGTTTCCAGAATGCGCTTGTCCTGGCGCGCGGCACGGCTGCCGGGCTCGGGCGTGACATTTGGAGCGTACTTGCCGCTGAGTACCCCTCGGGCCAGCGGGCTATAAGGCACCACACCCAGCCCATAAGCCGCTGCGGCGGTGATCTGCTCGACCTCGGCCTGACGGTTGACGATGTTATACAACGGCTGGCTGATGATGGGTTTATCGACGCCCAGGCGCTCAGCCACGCGAATCACTTCAGCGATGCGCCAACCCCGGTAATTGGAAAGGCCCCAATAGCGGACCTTGCCCTGGCGGATCAGGTCACCGATGGCGGACACGGTCACCTCCAACGGCGTGTCGTGGTCTTCGCGGTGCAAGTAGTAGATGTCCAGGTAATCCGTGTCCATGCGTACAAGGCTGGCCTCCAGTGCGTTGAACAGACGCTTGCGGTTCAAACCACTGCGGTTGGGCACTCCATCGGCAGGGCCGAAGCCGACCTTGGAGGCCACCACCCAATCCTGGCGATTGCGCGCGATCGCCTCGCCGACGAGTTCCTCGGAGCGCCCGCCGGTATATACGTCCGCTGTGTCGATGAAATTGATGCCCTGGTCCCAGGCCTTGTCGATGATGCGCAGCGAATCTTCGGTGCTGGTCTGTTCGCCAAACATCATGGTGCCGAGGGTGAGTGCGCTGACCTTCAACCCGGACTGGCCCAATGTGCGGTAAATCATGCAAAGCTCCTCATGGCTGGCAAATGTAAGTGATGCAATAGCAGACCCGAGCGCTCTGGAACAAGCCCTGAGCGCATTTCTTCATGTGCGTAGCAAAGTCAGGCAGCGGGCCTGTAAAAATCGGTGCAGCACTTTCACGCGTTCTGACACTTGCAGGCGGTGAGGGCACATCAGGTTGAACGGCGTGGGTTCACCTTGCCAGTCGGGTAGCAGGGGCACCAATCGTCCAGCCTGGATATCGCGCGCCACATCCAGGTTGGCTTTATAGGCAATTCCGTGGCCCGCCAACGCCCAGCGGCGGACAATCTCGCCGTCATCGCTGAGGTAGTCACCGCTCACTTCAACTTCCTGGAGCAACGCGCCCTGGCGGAAATACCAGATGCTATTGGCCTGGCCCCGACGCATATAGCGCAGCGTGCTGTGGTGGGCCAAGTCTGCGGGCTTAAGCGGGGTGCCGTGGCGCGCCAGGTAGTCGGGGCTGGCGCAGGCAATGCGATGGTGATCGGGTACCACCGGCAGGGCCACCAGGCTGGAGTCCCTCGGCACGCCAAAGCGCAAGGCAATATCGACGGTGTCGCGAAACAAGTCGGCATTGCTGTCGTTGAGCAATAGTTGCAGACGGATAGCGGGGTGCTCCACCTTGAACTCATCCAGCCAGCCCAGCAGCACATTGCGGCCAAAGTCCGAGGGCGCGGCCAACTGCAATAAACCACTGAGGCTCTGGCCTTGTTGCTTGATGGCGTGTTCGCCTTCCGATAGCGCTTCAAGCGCCACGCGCACGCTGTCCAGGTAGCGCCGGCCTTCTTCGGTCAGGCGCATGCTGCGGGTGGAGCGGGCGAGCAGGCGGATGCCGAGGCGGTTTTCAAGGCGCTTGAGGGCAATGCTCGCCGCCGCCGGCGTGAGGCCCAGGCCACGGGCGGCGGCCGTCAGGCTGCCGGTGTCGGCGCTGCGCACGAACACTTCAAGGTCAAGAATCGAGCTCATTGATAAAAATCCTTTAAAGATCTTGTCGTTTTACCCGGATTTTTCATCGATTACCAAGCTGGGAAGATGAACGCTCACTTTCTGACCCAGGTAGTTTTCTCATGACCTCTTCTCTGAGCGGTAAAACCATCATCGTTATTGGCGGCAGCAGCGGTATCGGCGCGGCAGTGGCCCAGGCAGCCTTGGCGCGCGGTGCGAAGGTGGTCGTGGCCGGGCGCCGCTTGGCGTCAAGTTCCGACCATGGGCTGCGCAGCGAACCGGTGGACGTCACCGACAGCGCCTCGTTAAAGCAACTGTTCGAAGCCGTGGGGCGCCTTGACCACCTGGTCTACACCTCGGGGCCTTCAGTACGAGCCAAGCCTTTGATTGAAACCGACCTGGATGAAGCCCAGGACAACTTCGATGTGAAGCTCTGGGGCGCACTACGTGCCATTCAACAGGCGCTGCCCTTTTTGCATGAACAGGGCAGCATCACCCTGACGTCGGGCCAACTGGGGCGCAAGTTGGCGGCAGGGCAGTTCATCAAGACGGGTATTAACGCTGCGACCGAGGCATTGGGCAAACAATTGGCCAAGGAACTGGCGCCGCGTCGTGTGAATGTGGTCAGCCCTGGGGTGATTGATACACCGGCCTATGCCGGGCTTGGCGAAGAGCAGCGTTTGGCGATGTTTGCCAAGGCGGGCCAAGGGTTGCCGGTTGGGCGGGTGGGGCAGGCTGAAGAAGTGGCGGCGGGGTATGTGCTGGCCATGGAAAATGGCTTTATGACCGGGGCAGTGATTGATATCGACGGTGGCGGGCTGTTGTAAATACATGACCAAAGTGGGAGGGAGAAGCCCCCTCCCACTTTGAGGGCGTCAGGCCTTGAGCGTGCGCGTCATCCGCAACGCCAGCACACTCCCACCCACAATCACCGCCGCCAGCAGGTACAACGCCACATCCGTGGACCCGGTGGCGTCCTTCACAAAACCCACGATATACGGGCTGAGAAAGCCCGCCATCTGCCCCATGGAGTTGATCAACGCCAAGCCACCCGCCGCCGCACCCGCGCTGAGCATGGCGGTGGGCACCGGCCAGAACATCGGCAGGCCGGTCAGCGCGCCCATGGTGGCGATGGTCAGGCCGAGAATGGCAATGGCCGGCGTGGTGGCGAAGTTCACCGCAATGACCAGGCCGAGGGCGCCCATCAACATCGGTACCACCAAATGCCAGCGGCGCTCCTTGCGCAAGTCGGCAGAGCGGCCCACCAGCAACATGAACACCGCCGCCAACAGATACGGAATCGCGCTGAGCCAGCCAATCACCAGGTTGTCGCTGAAGCCCATGTTCTTGATGATCGACGGCAGCCAGAAGTTGATCGCATACACGCCACTCTGGATGCAGAAGTAGATCAGGCCGAACGCCCAGATCGCCGGGTTCTTGAACACTTCGGCCAGGGAGTCGCTGGTGGTTTTCGGCTTGTTCGCCAGGTCAGTGGCCTGGTCGGCTTCCAGCACCGCACGCTCATGGGGCTTGAGCCATTTGGCATTGGCGAAGCTGTCACTGAGCAGGAAGTAGGCGAGGGCGCCGAGGATTACGGTGGGGATACCTTGCAGCAGGAACATCCACTGCCAGCCTGCCAGGCCACCTTGGCCGGCAGCGAAGTGATTGAGAATCCAGCCGGAAAACGGGCTGCCGAGCAAACCCGAAACCGGGATCGCCGACATGAACAGCGCCATGATCCGCCCGCGGCGAAAGGTCGGAAACCACTGCGAAAGGTACAACACCACCCCTGGAAAGAAGCCGGCTTCAGCGGCACCGGTAAACAGGCGCAAGGTGTAGAAATGCGTGGGTGTGGTCACGAACAGCAAACACGTGGAAAGCGTGCCCCACACGATCATCATCAACGCGATCCAGCGCCGTGGGCCGAACCGGGTCAGCGCCAGGTTACTCGGCACGCCGCACAGCACGTAGCCGATAAAGAAAATCCCTGCCCCCAGGCCGTACACGGTTTCACTGAATTTCAACGCATCGAGCATCTGCAACTTGGCAAAGCCAACGTTTACCCGGTCGAGGTAATTGAACAGGTAGCAGATAAAGATGAAGGGGATCAGGCGCAGGGTAACGCGCTTGTAGATGGCGTTTTTATCGTCATCGCTGGCCAGTGCGGCAGTGGCGCTCTGTGACATGGGATTCTCTCTTTATTATGATTTTTCGCGGCGCGAGGGTAACGTTGACCGCCCCAACAGTCTCGGTGACGTGATGGGCGACTGTCTTTGTGCCGGCGCACAGTCAAGCCGCCTTTGCGCTGTGCCGGTGTACAACCTTTTTCAGGAAATTAGCCCCATGTTCGAGCTGGATCATGCCCTGGCGCAGGAGATTGTCGATCGCACCATGGCAATCCTGCCCCATAACGTCAATGTCATGGACAGCCAGGGCTTGATCCTGGGCAGCGGCGAGCCGGAGCGTATCAATACTCGCCATGAAGGTGCGCAACTGGTATTGGCCAATGGGCGGGTGGTGGAAATCGACGGGCAGACCGCCAAGCACCTCAAGGGCGTACAGCCGGGCATCAACCTGCCGCTGCTGCATGATCAACGCCTGATCGGCGTGCTGGGTATCACCGGTGAGCCGGATGGGCTGCGCACCTATGCCGAACTGGTGCGCATGACCGCTGAAATGCTGGTCAGCCAACGCCACCAGCAAGCCGAGCAACAATGGCGGCGCCAGCGTTGCGATGATCTGCTGGCCCTGCTCTTGGCTGACAGCGGCGACTCCCCGCGCTTGGTGGACGAAGCCCAGCAACTGGGGCTCAAGCCACAACTGGCGCGCACGCCGTACCTGTTTGAACTGGGCCCCGGCCAAACGGCGGAGGCTTTGAGCGCCTGGCTCGCCAGCCGTTACCCGGACAGTTGGTGCGTCAGTTCTGCGCAGTTTTCCTTGCTGTGGTGCCGACCCGCCGCGGTGCAGATCGATAATCCCCGCTTGCTGGAAAAGCTCGACGGCCTGGGCTGGAACATCCTGCGCGTGGCCATCGGCGGGCAAGCGGAAGGTTTGGCGGGGCTGCGCCGCTGTTACCGCCGGGTAGGGGATCTGCTTGCCTATGGCCGCGATATCCTGCCGCAATCACGCCTGTTGACCCTTAACCGCTATCGCCTGCCAGTGATGCTGTGGCGTCATCGCAACGACGACGCCCTGGACGAACTGCTCAACCCGTTGCGCAAAGTGTTGGCCAAGGACAGCAACGGGCAACTGCTCGCCACGTTGCGCAGTTGGTGTGAACACGACGGGCAAAGCCAGGCGTGTGCCGACGCCTTGGGCATTCACCGCAACAGCCTGCGTTATCGCATGGAGCGAATCGCTGAACTCAGCGGCGTAGACCCGCTGACCCTCGATGGAATGCTTGCCTTGTACCTGGGCGTACAACTGCTGCCCCACCCCCTGTAGGAGCGAGCTTGCTCGCGAAGATCGTTAACGATAACGCGGGGCACCTGATTCACCGCAGCGCGCTCCGGTTTTTCGCGAGCAAGCTCGCTCCTACAGCGGGCATTGTCGGAATGAACAACAAACCCGCCCCACACTTGTGCATCGGCACCGCGTCATTCCCTCAGCCAACTGGCAGCATGGGCGCTATAAAAACCGGAGAAAGCCCATGAAAATCGTGATCGCCCCCGATTCATTCAAAGACAGCCTGAGTGCCGCAGGCGTCGCCCAGGCGATTGCCGATGGGTGGGGCCAGGTCTGGCCGGATGCGCAGGTGCTTCAATGCCCGATGGCCGATGGCGGCGAAGGCACGGTGGATGTGGTGCTCGCCGCGTGTAAGGGTGAACTGCGTAGGCACACGGTCCGAGGCCCGCTGGGCGACAGCGTCGAGGCGCGCTGGGGCTGGTTGGCCGACAGCCATACGGCGATGATCGAGATGGCCGAGGCCAGCGGCCTGCAACTTGTCGCGCCGGGGCAGCGCGACGCGTGTTCAAGTACGACCTACGGCACCGGTGAGTTGATCCGCGCCGCGCTGGATGCCGGGGCGCAGCGCATTATCCTGGCGATTGGCGGCAGTGCCACCAACGATGGCGGCGCGGGGGCGATGCAGGCCCTTGGCGTGCAGCTATTGGATAGCGAACGCCAGCCACTGCCGGCGGGTGGGTTGGCGCTGGCACGCCTGGCCCATATCAGCCTTGAACAACTCGACCCGCGTCTGGCGCAGGTGCGGTTTGAAATCGCCGCCGACGTCAACAACCCCCTGGGCGGCCCTCACGGAGCGTCTTCGATTTTCGGCCCGCAAAAAGGCGCGAGCCCCGAGCAAGTCGCACAGCTGGACGCTGCCCTTGGCCACTTCGCCGACCATTGCGCCCAGGTGCTGCGTCAGGATGTGCGCGACGAACCCGGCAGCGGCGCCGCCGGTGGCCTGGGCTTTGCCGCCAAGGCGTTCCTCGCGGCCCAGTTTCGTCCAGGGGTTGAGGTGGTGGCTGAACTGGTTGGCCTCGATGAAGCGGTGCGTGGCGCCGATCTGGTCATCACCGGCGAAGGCCGCTTCGACGCCCAGACCCTGCGTGGCAAAACTCCGTTTGGCGTAGCACGCATTGCTCAGCGACACGGCGTGCCGGTGATCGTGATCGCGGGCACCTTGGGCGATGGCTACGAGCAGATGTACGCTCATGGTGTGGACGCAGCGTTCGCCTTGCCGTCGGGGCCGATGTCACTTGAGCAGGCCTGCCACGAGGCCCCGCGTCTGTTGCGCGAGCGGGCCTCGGACATTGCGCGCGTATGGCGCCTGGCAGCTACTCGCTGACCCCGCGCGCCAACCGCTCCACCCACTGCTCTTGAAACCCCTGCAGCGCCGCACCGGGTTGCTGCAATTGCACAAACTCAAGCATCGGGTCTTGCACCGCTGTGCGCACGCCGCTCAATTCCTCCAGGGTCGCCAAGCCGCAGAACGGCACATAGGCTTCGCTGTAGCCGCCTTCGTGTACCAGCACCAAGCGGCCCTGACATAAGCGATCGGCTGCCAGACGCAGGGCACGGGTCATTAACCGGAACGATTCGCTGTGCAGCAACATGCGCGCTAGCGGGTCGACGGCGTTGGCGTCATAACCGCAGGCAACGATGATCAATTCCGGTTCGAAGCGCTCCAGGGCGGGCAGCACGATGCGCTCCATGGCCTGTACGTAGGTGGCGTGACCACTGCCTGGCGGCAACGGGATATTGATGTTGGCGCCCAGGCCGGCGCCCCGGCCGCGATCCTGCTCGCCGCTGTAACCGGGCGGGTAGCAGCCGTCCTGGTGCAGGGAAATCGTTAACACATCGGCCCGTTCTTCGAAGATCGACTGCGTGCCGTTGCCGTGGTGCACATCCCAGTCGATCACGGCGACTTTGCCCAGCCCGTTGCAGGCCTTGGCGGCCTCGACGGCAATGGCGATGTTGGCGAGAAAGCAAAAGCCCATGGCGCTGTCTGCCAGGCAGTGATGCCCCGGTGGCCGCGACAGCGAATAGGCGTTGTGCGCCTGGCCCTTGAGCACCGCGTCCACGGCGGCCAGGGTCAAACCGGCGGACAGTTGCGCGATCTCATAGCTGCCAGGCCCTATTGGTGCCTGGGGGCCAAGCTCACCGCCGCCGGCATCGCTCAAGGCTTTGAAACGTTGCAGGTAAGCACGGCTGTGGACGCGCAGCAGGTCCTCTTCACTGGCGGGCGGCGCGCTATGCAGGTGCAGGTGGCGGCTGAGTCCGGAGACATCCAACAGGCTTTTCAAGCGCCGCTTGGTCTCCGGTGACTCGGCATGCCCGCTGCCGGCCGGCGGCTGCACCCAGCCGCCCACAGGCAGGGTCAGCGCATGGGCGCCGGCGCTGTGCCACAGGCTCATTTCGTCGAAAAAAAACGCGGTGGTGAGGTTCATACCAGTTCCAGTTCAGTGGAGGAGTGGGGACGGCTGGCGACGATCATCACCAGGGACAGCAAGGTGATAGCGGCTGCACCGAGCAGCAACAGGCTGAACCCGCCGCTGGCTTCGATCAGGCGGCCGGCGAGCGCCGGGCCGATGGCCAGGCCGCCACCGATGACCAAGTTGGAGGCGTTCATCAGCTTGCCGCTGTGATCGAGGTCGGCCAGGCAGGCCAGGATCAGCGGCAGGATGAAGGTCCAGGTAAATTTGAACAGCAGCGCGGCCAGGGCGAATCGCAGCAAGGCGGGCTGGCCGAGCAACAGGAGCACCGCTGTTGCCATTAACGTGTAGCCCAGCAACAACAGCGCACCACGCGGCAGGCGAGCGCCGATCAGTGAGGCGCTTGCGGCCCCGGCAATGCCCATCACGGTGGCGATGGCGAGGATTTCGCCGCTGTGCTGCGCCGAAATCCCGGCACTGGCGCCCAAGGCACCGATAAAGGTCCACACCCCCCCGAGGCTGATGTAAAAGGCCAGGACCGCGCCAACCCCCAGGGCGGCTTTCAAGCGTGAGCCGGGCAATACCGGCTCGCGGTTGGCCGGCAACGCTGGGCTACCAGCGGGAAAAGCCCGCGCCAATGGCAGCAGCAGGGTCATCAACCCTGCCAGGATCAGGTAGCAGGCATTCAAGCCAAACCGTTCGAACAAGCCAGGCAGCGCCACCAGGCCGAGGGCACCGACGACCAACTGCCCCATCACCCATAAGCCATACACCCGGCTGGGGTTGGCGGTGGTGGCGGCACTGGCCAGGCAAAGGATCATCAACGAGCCGCCGGCCAGGGCGCTGGCACCACGCAACACCAGCAGCACGGCGTAGGTGTCGGCGAGCATCGACAGCAGGTTAGCGGCAATGAACAACAGCGCGGCGACCCGGGCGGCGGTGCGCCAGTCAACCCGCTTGAGCCACCACCAGGCGGGCAAGGTCGCCAGGCTCATCGCGCCAAGCTCCACGGAAAACAAATCACCAATACGCGCCGGGCTCAGTTGCCACTGGCTGGCCAACTGCGCGGCCACGGTGGGAGCGGTCATCAGGATGGTCGGGGTGATGGCGGCAAACAGTACGATCGCCGCCAAACGTGCCGTTATTGCAGGGGTAGAAGTGGGCATTTTCAAGCTCCAGGAAAGGGATCAGAACACATGCACCAGGCGTAACAACGCCTCGGTGCCGGCGTAGCCATTGGAAGCCGCAACGTTTTGCGAAAGGCTCACCATCAGTTGGTTCTGCCGGTCGAGCCAATGCCCGAATTCGAAGCCGACTTGGGTATAGCGCTTGTGGGTGTCGTCGAGGCTGCGGTTGTTGAGGCGTAGCGCGCCACCGTCGGCCTGGATCAGGCGCAATGCGCCGTAAGTGGCGGCGCTGAAGTCATAGGAGGCGAAGGCCTGCAGGCGATAAAGCGGGGCTTGCTTGAGTTCGCTGCCAAAGTAATCGTCATTGCGGCCATAGAGCTGGGCTTCCAGGTTGGCTTCCAGTACCCATTTCTCGCCGATGCCGTGGGTGTAGTTGTAGACAAAGGTGGCGCCCCAGCGATTGGCACCGGGGGACACGTCCGGATTTTGGCTGTGGTACTCACCCACCGGCACGGTGATCAGGCTCAACAGGCCGCTGTAGGTACGCGAGGCGGGGTCATTGACGAAAAACAGCGTGCCGCCCACCTGTGGGTCGCCCAGGCCGCGCTCGCGGCTGCGCTGGTTGGCGCCGGGCAGGCGTGCGTTGATGTCGGCAAAGGGCAGGATGAATTGTGGCGTGCACAACGTGCCGCAGGCGTCGGTGAAATACACCTGGCGGTAAGCCACGGCGTTGACCCGCAGGTCGGCCTTGCCGGTGCTGTCGGCAGGGCCATGGAAATCACTGGCACGGGTGGCAGGCAGGTACAGCACACCCAGGGTGGTGCCCGGTGGGGCGGCGAAAAAATCGCGGGCGTTGAGGTCGGCCGCCTGGCTGTCGAGGCTGAGCAGGGTGGCGCACAGCACTGTCAGGTTACGTAAGCATGTGGAAGTCATGAAGAAGCGTCTCGTGTGAGGAGGCCGAAAAAAGGGCAACAGCAGTCCGTGACCGTTAAAAACGACCGTGGTAAACCGTGGGAGAAACGGGCAGGGTCAGTCGGGCGGGGCGTGCACCAGATGCGCTATGCGTGCCTTGTCCTTGACGCCGAGCTTGGTGTAGATGGCGCGAATATGGTGGCGCACGGTATTGGGTGAGAGGCCAAGGTCGCGGGCCACTTCCTTGTAGGTCTTGCCCTCGCCAAACCCTTGGGCCACATCGTTTTCCCGTGGGCTGAGCTGGGGCAGGGCGCGGTTGACGCGCGCGGCCAGCAGCAATTGATCGCCCACGGGGGACACCTGGATATGGATGTGCTTACCGTCATGCCCGCGCTCATCCAGGGGCACTGGCAGGGTGGGGCCACACCATTGCGGCCATTCGCTGAGCAGCAGGTCGACAAAGCCGCGCTCGGCACATTGCAATACTCCCCGGGGGTCGCACACCGCCAGGGCGAGATTGCGCGGGCTGGTCAGGGTTTCACGCATGGCCACCAAGGTGCGGATCTGGTTCGCCGAGACCGCCGCCACCAGGTGCAGCATCAGGTTATTGAGCAACTGGCACTCCTGCGCGCTGAACTTGGGCGCAGTGGGCTGGCGGTAGAGCGTCAGGTGGTGGCTGAGGTGGGTTTGCGGGTCGATATGGATCACACACAGCAGTTCACCCAAGCCGTGGCGTTGCCCCAGCCAGTTCAAGGCGCTGCCGTTGGCGGGGTCGCGCATATCGATGATCACCGCCTCGCCGGGCGAGGCATGCACCCGTGCAACGGTCACGTCCAGATGGCGGATCGACTGCCAGTCCGCCAGATAGTCGGGGGGCAACTGGTAGAGGTAGCTGTTGTGCTCGTGCGGCACCCCGTTGATGACCGCCGAGCGCCCCCACCAGGCGCTGTCGAAGGCCAGCAATGGGTTGAGGCGCGCCAGGGCATGGTGTTGAAAGTGTTCGATGTCCTGGTGTTGGGCCAGGCGTTGCAGGTCCAGGGTCAGGGTGCTGAAAGCCTGTAACAGGCTCGCGGGATCGAGACGGTTCATGGGTGTTCCTCTGTGGGACTTTTTTTGTTGTTCTCGTCACAGGGTGAAGGCCAAAGCGTTGGGTTGACGGGGCAGGGCCTGGGTTGAGTATCGGCGCTGCGCGCAGGGATCGCCATCGTTCAGATGCAGGATGGTGCTGGTTGGCCGGTGGGAAAACTCCGGCTCGTCAGGCGGGCGACTTAGCCTCTACACTGGCCGGCCACCTGTCTTTCATAGGATGAAATGCAATGCACGTGCCTGAACCGTCTATCGTGATCCAGCGTTTTACCGAGGCCCACCTGGAGGGCGTCGCCGCGCTCTACAACGAACCGGCTGTTTGCCGTCAGGTGCTGCAAATGCCTTTTCAGTCGGTTGAGATGTGGCGCAAGCGCCTAGTGATGGATAACGAGCGGCGCCTGCAACTGGTGGCGGTGCAGGGCACTGAGGTGATTGGTCAACTGGGGCTTGAGCAGTACTTGCGTGTACGCCAGAGCCACGTTGGCTCATTGGGTATGGGCGTGGCGCCCGCGTGGCAGGGCAAGGGCGTCGGTTCGCGGCTGTTGGCGGCCGCGCTGGAGGTGGCCGACAACTGGATGAACCTGCGCCGTGTGGAACTGACGGTCTACGCCGATAACGAAGCTGCACACAACCTGTACCGCAAGTTCGGCTTCGAAGTGGAAGGGCGGTTGCGCGACTATGCCCTGCGTGATGGCGTGTTTGTCGACACCTTCAGCATGGCGCGCCTGCGCACATCGGCTTGATCCAGTAAGCACAGGGATCTATACAACTTCGATGAAAGCGGTGTGTCAGTTACTGAGTCTTTGCCTGAACCACCGCCGTCGCAGGCAAGCCAGCTCCCACACTGGTTTAGGTAGCGGCTAAAAAAGTTGTGGCGATACCTGTGCCCTGTAAGGCAAACCCCACCGCGGCCTGCGCATGCAGCGCGGTGGTGTCCAGCAGTGGCAGGGCGCTGTGTTCGGGCTGGATCAGCAGGCAAATTTCCGTGCAGCCGAGAATGATCGCCTGAGCACCGCGTGCCGCGAGCGTCTGGATCACCCGCTGATACACCTGGCGCGAGGCGTCACTGACGACGCCCACGCACAATTCTTCATAGATGATTCGGTGCACCGCCTTGCGTTCATCCGCGTCTGGCACCAGCACGTTGAGCCCCTGGGCGGCAAGGCGGGACTTGAGGAAGTCCTGCTCCATGGTAAACGCGGTACCCAGCAAGCCCACCGTCAAGGTCCCGGCCTCCAGAGCCGCCGTCGCCGTGGCATCTGCAATATGCAGGAAGGGAATCGACACCGCCGCCTCAATGCGCGGTGCCACTAAATGCATGGTGTTGGTACACAGCACCACACAATCAGCGCCCCCGGCCTGCAAGCGTCGCGCAGCATCTTCCAGGATCAGCGCGGCATCGTCCCAACGCCCGGCATGCTGGGCCTGTTCCACCGGGCCGAAATCCACGCTGTACATCAACACTTGCCCCGACCGTAGCGGGCCGAGTTGGTCGCGCACAGACTGGTTGATAAGGCGGTAATACTCGGCGCTGGACTCCCAGCTCATGCCGCCGATAAGGCCGATGGTGCGCATAGGGTGCTCCTGGAAAAGGATGTGCCTTCACCTTACCCACTCGAGGCTGGTGAGTCATACGCAGTTGCCGACCAATTCACCGGAGCAGTTTAAGCAGCGTGGGTGATCGGTCATTGTTAGGTGCTGGGACGACTCGTCCATACCTGTGAGAAATGACAGTATATTTTGCTGCAAACCCCATATCTAATCAGCACGAACGACCGAACAACCCCTGAGCGCTCATGATGGCGACGCTGCGTTTTCCCCTACTTCGAAAGACTGTCATTGCCGGGTGACCTTCGGATACCTCTCACATCCTGAGTTTTTGATTTCAAATAAGGTCAGCCCTACTGAAAGTTTCATTCCAGAGGAGCTTTTCATGGCACCGCAACACTGTGAAGGCGACACCGATACCCGCCACAACAGTCATTCGTCACCGGCACCGCTCACTATTCCCGATATCCAGCTACCTTTCGCCGTTGCACCGCCGCGTGCCGACACTAAACGGCTGCGTGCGCATGCGCTGGCTTGGGCGCAGCAATACGGTTTGATCGGAAGGCGTGGCGCGCATCGGTTGACCACCACGGCACTGCTCGACCTGGGAATAGCATTGTGCGGGCGGGCGCCCACGCACCGAGCGCAGACTCTGGTGTGCTGGTACCTGTGGGCGCTTACGCTGGATGATCGTATTGACGACGGACCCTGGGCGGAAAACGGCGCGCTGGAGCATTTCATCACCGCCGTGCAGGCGTTGACCGACAGCGGCGATGCTGTCCCGTCCGGTGAGCACGGCCGGTTCGAGGACCCGATGCTGGCTGTTCTGGTCGATGACTTGTGGCCCGAGACCCAGCGTTGGGGCAGCGGACCTTGGCGGCAGAGGCTCGCGGGGCACTTGATCCAGCATCTGCGCGCGCAGGCGGCGCAGGTACGCATGCGAGAAACCGATACGGCGCTCGCCCTGGCTGAGTATCTGCCGCTGCGCCGGGATTCCTTCGGCGCCCTGTTCTTTTTTGATCTGATCGATGGCGCTGAAGCCCTGGACCCGTACAAGCATCCTGTGCAGGTGGAAACGTGGAGCAGGTTGCGTACGCACGCTGCCGATATCATTGCGTGGACGAACGATATCCACTCGGTTGCCAAAGATGTGGTGTGTGGCGAGCGCTTCAACCTGGTGTCGATACTCGCGCACACCGCTGGCCTGGACTGGCCTGGCGCGATAGAAGCAGCTCATCAGATGGTCAACACGGCAGTTGCGCAATTCACGGCAGCCTCTACCGAGCATGCCCATTACCAGCCGTGCGCTGCGACCGACCCGGATCGGTTGCGTCAGGTTGTCCGGGCGGCGGGGGACTGGCATCGCAGCGTTTCGCGCTATCACCTACAGGCCGATGGCTCCACGGTACAGCACAGCCGGCAAGTGGATCTGGCGCTGACTCCGCCGACCCTCAAGTCCCGCCAGTTCGAAATCGACCCGTACCCCTTGTATGAGCGTTTACGCACCACACTGCCGATCGCGTACGACGAGCCCACCGATGTTTGGCTGGTTAGTCGGCATGTGGATGTCAAAGCCGCGTTGACCCACCCAGGGGCAAGCAATCGCAACTACACCTGGCAGATTGGGCCGCTGCTGGGGCACACCATTGTGACCATGGACGGCTGCGAACACGCCCAGCACCGAGCCTTGCTAACCCCGTCGTTTCGCAGCAAAGCGCTGGTAGCGCTCGAAGCGTCTGTCACCGCAGTAACCGCAGACTTGCTGGCGCGTATGCAGGGCCGGCCTCAGGTGGACCTGATTGTCGATTTCACCACCGCGCTGCCGGTGCGAGTGATGGCTCATGCATTGGGCCTCCCGGCATACACACGAGAGGAGGTGGAGCGGCTCAAGCGTTGGTGTGCCATCGGCTTCGCGTACATGGGCAACTATCGTCAGGACCCAGCACTGTTGACCGGCGGGTTATCCAACCGAGACAGTTTTTACGACTTTATCCAGCCTTACATCGACGCTCGGCGTGTAGAACCCAAGGACGACTTGATTTCACAACTCCTGGCGGCACGTATTGACGACCAGCCGTTGTCCGAGTCCTTTGTACGGTCCTATTGCGCGATCCTGATGACGGCAGGCAGCGAGACCAGTCACGGCGCCCTGGCGAATCTGATTGTCAACCTGTTGAGCGAACCTGGCGCGAAAGAGGCGGTGATCGCTGATCCAGCACTGATGGACAACGCCCTCACCGAAACCCTGCGACGCAACCCGCCTTTGCAACTTGTGCTGCGAGAGGCGACTGAACCGCTGCAACTGCCGTCGGGAACAATTCCTGGTGGCGCAACCCTGGCCTGCCTGATCGGTTCAGCCAATCGTGATCCGGCCCGCTTCAGCGACCCGGACGCCTTCAATATGTTGCGCGCCGAACAGGCGACCAGCCATTTCGCTTTCGGAGCGGGGCGCCACTTCTGCCTGGGCTCCATGCTCGCTCGGATGGAGATCACGATCGGCGCGCGCATGCTGCTGCAGACCTTTCCCGACCTGCGCTGGGCTCCGGGGTTTAAGCCCCAAGAGCGCGGGTTTCTCAATCGCTGCCCTGATCAATTGGAGGTCGTGCTTTGACCACACCTGTTTCCACCGAGCAACCCGGCTACACCCGCAGCTATCTCGCGGACCAACACGCAGGCCAATTGGCGAGGTTGCAAACCTTGGAGCGCGCCTTTGACCCGTTAAGCCATAGGTTTTTTGAACGATTGGATCTGCCGGACGCGCCCGCTATCCTTGATCTGGGCGCCGGTGCCGGATCGCTCGCTGGCTGGTTGAGCCAGCGATATCCCGACGCAACTGTTACCGCCACGGATATCGATACCCGCTTCCTGGTCGATATCCCCGGCATCAAGGTGATGACCCACAATGTCACGACCGATGATTTTCATCCCGCATCGTTTGACGTGGTGCACGCCCGGGCGCTGCTGTGCCACCTCAGGGAGCGCGAAGCTATATTGACGCGAGCTGCCACCTGGGTGCGCCCTGGCGGCTGGTTGGTGATCGAGGACGTGAGCCTGCAACCGAGCTTGAGGTCTACGAATCCGCTATTTCGAAAAGTAGCCCAGGCCGGCATTACTCTCCTTGAGCAATCTATAGGGTCAGACATGTTCTGGGCCGATACGCTGCCTGATCGCCTGCGTGACCGAAGACTTTGCAATGTGGACCATCGCACCCTCGCGGGTCGAATCGGCGACGACAGCCCAGCCGATACCTTCTGGGCTGCAACCACCACTCAGGCTGCGCCGTCATTGCTCAAGCTCGGTCTGTTGACCCAGCACGACCTGGATAGGATGGCCAGCCTGCGTGCCGACCCAGCGTTCACCGACACGGCCTTGGCGTTCGTCAGTGCGTGGGGGCAAGTTCCCTAGCCTGGCTAAAAAACCTGGAGCTGCCTCCCGCGCACTGATTACGCCATGCGGGAAGCACACGCGTAAATGCACTCAAGGAAATACAGAATGAGCACTGATGTAGTGTTAGTTGACGCGCGAGATGTACAGATTGGCGTGTGCGAAAAACGCAATGCGCACTTGGGCGCGGGGCAGTTGCATCGCGCATTTTCGGTCCATTTAATCGACAGCGATGGGCGTCATCTACTTCAGCGTCGCGCGGCAAGTAAAATGCTCTGGCCCGGTTTCTGGTCGAACGCCTGCTGCAGTCATCCGGCCCCGGGAGAGACTATTCTGGACGCCGCGTCGCGTCGACTGCGCGAAGAACTGGGTATATGGGCTTCCTGCCGTGTTTTATATAATTTTGAGTACCGTGCCTGTTTTGGCTCGATCGGTACAGAGCACGAACTTTGTCATGTGTTGGTTGCTCAATCTGATGCTGTGGCCTCACCCTCCGCTGAGGAAGTCAGCGATATCAAGTGGCAGACCCGCGCCGAAATAACAGCACGGCTTGCAGAGCCGCACGCGCTCTTCACGCCTTGGTTTCGAATGCAATGGCAGCGCCTTTTGTCGGAGCACTCGGGATTCGACTCACCGTCATGACACGTACGAACTGTCATTTATGACAGTAGACGGCGAGCGTCCTGACCCTGTTAATAGCGGCTGAGCCTGCTTAATGAAGGCTTGGTTCATTGACATGATGAGGATTGCCAAATGCGCTATAACCCGGAGTTACTAGAGTTCGAAGGCCTGCCTGCCGCTGTGATTACCGAGACCGAGGATCAACTCACCATTACCGCGCCACCGATTTGCGGGGTGGATGATGGACAAGAAGTCGTGTTCTTCCTGCGTAACCCTCTCGGGAGTGGCATCGCCATCTATCTGACCCTGAAAAAAGCCAACCTGAAGAAGAATATGGAGGTTGTGCTTGATAAGAGCCAACTGCCTAAGTCTAAGGAATTGCACATCGACTATGGTGCCTACGTTAATCAGCGCGCGGTCCACCGTTCCGCCGTGACGTACTTCCCGGCCCCGGCAACGGCGTGAATCAGAAATAGAGCAGGTAACTGATAACTGTGGCAGGGGAGGTTCCCTTGCCACAGGCAGTTAGCCTGGTCCGGCGACTATTTCCAAGACCGGTAAGCCTGCCAACTACCGAGTGTTAAATCAGATGCTATACCTACCACTCGTTCTCACGATGATGGTCGCCAGGGAGTTCACTAATGAAGCTAAGGCTAATGATCGGCACACTATGCGTCGCCTCGCTCGGTATGGCCGGTTGCGCCAGCAAGGTGGTGCAACCCAATGAGTATTCAGGGTTCCTCTCCAACTACAGCCAACTCAAGGAAGCCAAGTCACCCTCGGGGGCTGAGGTGATGCGCTGGATTGATCCACAGCTGGACCTGAGCCGTTACACGGCGGTGTACATCGAGCCCACCCAGTTTTACCCCAAGCCCCAGGCCACCTCCCGGATTCCCGAGAGCACGTTGCGCGGCATCAACGACTATTACAACCAGGCGCTCAAGCGCGAGCTGGCCCAGTCGCTGCCCGTGGCCAATGCCCCAGGCCCCGGGGTGATCGTGGTAAGGGCGGCGATTACCGCCGTGAGCAGCAAGACCGAAAGCCTCAAGCCTTATGAATATATTCCCGTTGCCTTGGTGGCCGCGGCAGTAAGCACCGGCACCGGCATTCGCGACCAGGAGACCACCCTGGGCACCGAGGCGCAGTTCCTCGATGGCGCCACTCATAAAGTGCTGGCCCAAGTGGTGCGCAAAGGCACCGGCAAACCGCTGGCCAATGACTCTCAGGTGATGAAGGCCGACGATGTGAAAAGCGTCATCGACGGCTGGGCGTCGGACCTGCATCAGTCTTACGTGAAACTGAAAAAACACTGAGTCCAAAAAAAACGCGGCGGGTCATCACCCGCCGCGCTTTTTTATTCGCCGTGATTATTTAAGCGGCGTCAACGCTGGTAGCTTCCACTGGCCGCTGGCGACTTCAGGCTTGGGCAGGTAAATGCGCAATACCGCATAAAACGGGCCGGGCGGGGCCGGCAACCAGTTGCTCTGCTCAGCCTTGGGGGGCTCGTGGTGTTGCAGTGCCAGGGTCAAGCCACCCTCGGCGTCAAGCTTGAGGGTTGGCAGCATCTGCGAGTTGATCAGGTAGCGCTTCTTGTGGTTGGGCACCAGCGATTTAGTCTTGGCGTCGTACATCGTCAGCGACCAGAACGCATCGGCCGGCGGCAGCTGGTCCTTGGCAAAATGCACGGTGTAGCTGTGGCGAGCACCATTGGCCGGCTTGCCCTCGCTGTCGATGACGTAGCTCAAGTGCGCAGCTTCATCACTGGAGTTGCCGAACATTCCCAGCTCGGCACCGGCGTAGCGGTACAGGTAGTTGTTTTGCAGGTGGTCGCGGCTGCCGTACAGGTCTGCGCCGGTCACTTGGTGGGTATCGACCTTGGCCTTCTTGAACGCGGCGAATTCGGCGCGGCCATCGGCGATACCGTCCTCCAGGGCCTTGCGCTGCTCGGCAGTCAACTGGTTGACCTTGAACGGCGCACCTGGGGCGATACCGATCTTGGCAAAACGCGCCAGCAGGTCTTTTTCGCTGTCCTGGGGCGCTGCAAAGGCCAGCATGAAGTTCAGGTAGCGAAACAGTTGCGGGCCTTCCGTCATGGTTGCCATCGGCTTGGGCCACAGGATCTTCGGCACATTGGCGGGCGCGGGTTGCTTCACATAACTGCTCAGCGGCTGGACCTTGTAGCCGCTCTGGATCTGCTTGAGCTTGCCCAAGTCTTTGTCATCAAACAGCTGCGTACGGTAAAGGGCGTAGGCGATGTTGCTTTCGCTGTAGACCACACGGTCGATGTCCACCGGCTGCTGACCTTTCCAGTCTGGCCCGGCGATCATGTAGTGGCCGCCGTTATTGCCGGTACTGCGGGTCCCCAGGTAGGCGAAGTTCTGCGTGTAGAGGTCGATCAACTGCACCGAGTAGTAGCGGTTATCTTCAATCTTGGGCAGCGTCAGCACCAAAGGCTCTTTGCGCAGGTCCATCCACACGAACGAGTAGGGCGTGTCGATGTTCGGGGTGGTGATTGCGGTGTCCTTGGGCGTCAACACCGGGGCGCTATTGTCGATTCGGTTGAACGGCGCCTTGAAGTGAGCACCGCCTTTGTCAACGGCCTGGGTGTAGAGCGTCTTGTACATCTGCACTACCGGGAAGCCGTACAGGTAGGCTTCCTTGGCGATGGCACGGGCTTCGCTGGGGCTGGCGGTGAAGTCGGCCCAGGCGCCCGAGCTCATGAGTATCGAGAGGCTCGCCAACAGCAGGCGCGTCGGTTTTCCAATCATGTTGTTGCGTCCTTCCTGAGTGCTATCTGAGAGCGTGGCGTGAAGGCGCTGAGTTTCCTGTTTTATTGGCCGGTCGTCACGTTAATCTCTGCAAAGGACAATAGGGAAGGGGCGTTAGAGCATGGATTTGACTTTGTCACGCAATTGATCAATCGAGAACGGCTTGCCAATCACCTGCATACCGGCGGGCACATCAATATTTTCGGCATAGCCGCTGGCAAACAGAATCGGTAGGGTGGCGCGCAGTTCACGGGCTTTGGTTGCCAGTTGTTTGCCGTCCATGTCGGGCAGGCCGACGTCGGTCATCATCAGGTCGATGATCTGGGCGGCATCTTTCACCACCTCCAATGCTTGCTCAGCGTCTGCGGCTTCGAGCACCTGGAACTCCAACTCTTCGAGGACATCGACGATCAGCATGCGCACGATGGCGTCGTCTTCGACTACAAGGATGGTGGAGGTGTGGGACATAGTGAACTTTCCTGAGCAATGAAGGCGCTGGGCTTAAAGGCAATAAGGTTGTGAGTGATAAGAATGCCAGCAAGTTCCGAAGCAATTGCTGGCATTGTGACCTTAGCGAGGCAAAATGTCCCGTCAGCTTGCGTGTTGACTCACAAAGGTGCCGTCGCCATGCGCTTGACGGCATTCGCGTCAACATAGGTGCCCATGTCGCTGGCATCGAATGTGCTCACGCTGTATTCAGGCATACCTGGGGTATCGCCGTGCGCCCGATGCTGAAACGGGCTGGTGCCGCGATTGAGGGTGCGCTCCAATCCATCCTTCAGGGCTTCAGCTGAGTCAAACTTGGCCAGGCCAAAGTTAGGGTCTAGGTAGAACCAGACAGGCTTGTTATCGCGCATCACGACGCCAGCCAATAAGGCGTGGTCCTGAGAGGCAATCCTGAGTATTTTGGGCGGTGCGGCCTTTTCAAGTTCCGACCCGATTTTATGGTAGGGCATTTGGGTGACGGTCTTGCCCATGTGGAAGGACTGGGAACCGCTGACCGCGTTATGAAAAGCATTGAGATCCTTGATAAAACGCGACGAATCGGCCGCCGTGGGAGTCGCTGCGGCCTTGAACATATTGCCCAGGTAAACGGCTTCGTCTCCAGACAGAATGGCAAGCGCCGTGGTGTTGGCGATACCTGCGCATTCGCCTGGCGATGTCAGGTTGACTTGGCTGAGGTAAAACTCTTGCGGCATGGGAAGTACGGTGCCACCAGCGGCTTTGACATCTCGTTGAAACAGCGTGAAGCCTTCCTGAATCAGGCCTACCTTTTTGCGAACGATTTGTTTGGCAAGGGTGCCGACCTGCTCCGGGCTCAACCAGCGTTGCGAGGCCAGGGCTTGCAATTCCATGAGGTTCATATCGGCTGAATAGCCCAGTATCTTGAGCGGGTCGCCGTGTTCGAAGCCCATGTTGAAGCTATCAAGGTTTTTTGGGGCTTTTGCCTTTTGCAGTGCGTCCACTAATTCGGTGGGTACGAACTGACCCAAAACGGAAGGTGGGCCCTGCGTAGGGACTGCATCGCCATTCAGCCATCGGTAGAGCCTGTCACTGTAGCTCTGGTTAAGTTGCCCATTCACCGCGACCGTGGACGGGGTAAAGTTATCAAGAGGCTTGCCAAAAGGGCGCATTTGATCGGGGTCGAACGCATACCATTTGCCATGTTTGAGGACGGCGGCACTCTCCACGCTCTGTCCGCCCATTTTCAACATACCCGTCGCAACGGTGCCACTGTCTTTGCTGGCGAGCTTGAGCAGATCATAGCTACCGGTCGCGCCGCGCAGCGTGTTCACGCCTTTTATACCCTTGCGGCTGATGTAGCCGAGCCCTTTACCTGCCAGTCGCACGGTGCCGACGGCCGCATCACCCAACCCGCCCAACGGGTTTACTGCGCTCATGGTCGCCAAACCAATGGCCCTGATCACGCGCGCCCCTTTGTTGAGGGCGGACGCTGTGGTGCTGGCAATCTTGAGCACCTTTCCGGCGGTCGCTACCCCGGCGGTCAGGAATCCAAAAAGATCCAAGCCCAGGTCAAGCAGGCCTGAGCCGATATTGCCCTCGCGAAAATTATTGATCGCGGAATAAAACGGCACCAGGTTCAAAACAAAACCTTCGAACGCCTCTGCCCGCTTACGGTTCTTATCGTCGTACGTGAGGCCAAGTGCCTGCTCACGAATGGCATTATCATCCAGGTTGATATGCTCCACGAAAGCATCGGCGAAGAGTTGAGTGCGCGTAGAACTGAAGCTGTCAGGTATCGTTTTGTCTGTCCTTTCGTGCTGTTTGCCAAGTTGATCGGCGCCCTTGGAAGGTTTGAACGCTTTGGTTTCACTTTCCTCGTTGCGATTTCTCGTCTTCCTCGGACCGACACTGCTGGGATGAAGGCTTCGAATCGAGCCCTCATTGAAGCTGACTTCATAAGCAGTGGTCTTGCCATCGCGCTCGATGCGTACCAACAGCGCCTCTTCCTTGGGGTGAAGGGTTTTGTCAGTGAAGCCGGTGCCCAGCGTTGTGGTTTGGGTTTGAAAAAAGCTGATCTTGCCCAACTCGAAGTCCAATCGTTGTTCCATGGGCAGTTGAGAAATCATATGCCGTATGCCGGTGTGCACGGCGACCTTCTTTTCCTTGATGGCCTCCTTGAACTCCTGATTGAACGACTCGCGCACGCCAAACGAGGGGGTGGCGTTCAACTTATCTAACGGGACCCGAGCATCTTTGCTGCTGTAACGAAGTGGCCCTTTCAAGTCCATCATCACGATGTCCCTGAGCGAATGCGGCCCGACCGGGCCCGGCTCATAAAAGATATCTCCCCAGGGCCTGCGGCCCTGGATCGAGACATGAATCAATCGTTCATCCCATATCGCTTCCAAGTCGGAAAAATGCTCTTTGAGCACGGTGTCGGCTTTCAGTGCACGAGAGGGCAGGTCTTTGTCGTAGACCTCGGTTGCCGACGCCATCAACGCCTTGCGCGCATTGAATTCGTTCAGCAAGGCAGTCAATTCTTCGGCGCTGTAGAGGTGATCAGCTTTTTTTTCCAACACGCCATGCACAACGCCCCAGTCGATCAGGGCTTCACGCTGAGCGTCGTGCGTGACTGCAAGGTCGGCCAGGCTGGCGTTCTCGGCCTCAAGCATGACTTGAACGAAAGACATGTTCGCAACCCGGCCTGGGGTTTGGGCTTCAATGGTCGCGGCGGCAACCGCCAGGTTGACCCAGGCCGGGCTGCCATAGGTCACGGTTTTGGGGATGTCTTTGATCAAAAACACCGGTGCCCGAGATGACAGCAACAAATAAGCGGCGGCCGCGGCCAAGTCGGGGCTGGTTTTGCCTTTGGCTATCAAGTGCTTGGCCAGCGCATCGACCACCGTGTCTGCGGTTTTGCCCCAGTTGTTTTTATCGGCCAGATCGAAGCCGGCCAACAGGTTACGGTTCGTCTCAGTGATGGACTCGGGGTCCAGCTGCAACGTTATCGCGGCGAGGAGATGGTCCATGGCGCTGCTTTGCGTGGCGACATGCTCCATCCTTTCCTGCAAATGTTTGCCCAGCGCCTGTGCCTGGGCAGAGCTGACCAGCGCATTCAGGGTTTTCACCGGGTCGGCCAGTACCTCGGGCGATAGAGTGGTTTGCTCGCGTAAAGCTTCCAGCAGCCCTCGTGGTTGATTCACCGTTGGTTGAGCAGGCACGCCTGCATAGTTCAGGGCGAGGTTGCGCAGCTGTTGCTGGTCATCGGCACTCATCGGCACCGGCCAACCCAATGCGCCTTCCAGGTTGCCGAGCGGGTGCACTTGAGAGCGGTCGATCACCGCCACCGAGAGGCCGGACACCTTGAAATGGCTGTCCGGTAAAGGTAGCCCCATGCCTTTGATAAACGACTCGACTGTGGTGCGGGCACCCGTTATCGCGTGGTTCGCTGAGTCTGGGTGAACGTCCATCGGGGTTCTCTTGAGCGCCGCCAGCACCTCATGAGCCGGAGCGTCCGGGCCTAAGCGCTTGGCGATCCCGGCCAGGGCATCGCCGAGGGTTTTCAAATTTTGACGGTCGCCCATTTGCTTGCTGAGATTGAGGCTGTTGACCTCGGGCCCGGCGTTCGTCTGTGTATGAATGGGGGGTGTGCCCGCACTGGTTATGATGGGCGTAGGCTGTGGAAAGGGTGCAAGGAGAGGGGGCTGATGGTTTTCCAACTTGATCGTCATACAAAGTACCTGGTCAGGAAAGAGAATGAACCTGTGCCTACGGACCCTCCCTGTTCCAAAGACGTATTGGTCTGTGGGAAGGCGTCTTGGCGAGGTTCCGAACCCAAGTCGTTACCGTGTATGAAGCTGTTGTCAGTGCCCCCTGCGGACAGGCATTCAACGGGCCCATGGTAGCCTGGGCGCGCCGGTTTAGAGGGCGAGCGTGCTTAGCACAGCAAAATGCATACACGCTGGAAATGCCGCTGGTTAGCGTCAGTGGAATCTGTTTCAAGATGCTTGAACCCCCGTAAAGGCATTTCACGAAGCACGACGCGCAATGAGTAGGCAATCGCTTCAAATCAACGCAGAAACATAGCTTTGAACCACGTTATTCGGGCAAACTTAGGGTTTTTCCGTACTTGGCCAAGGCATGCCCATGACACCCGCGTCGTCCGTCGATGAAAAAAGCTTTCGTACCCTGCTGAGCCGCAACGTGGCCCTGCCTCTGGGCGTAGGCGTGCTCAGCGCGGTGTTTTTCGTCTGCCTGATTACCTACTTGCTCTCAGTCATCCAGTGGGTGGAGCACACCGACCGCGTCATTAACAACCTCAATGAGACGTCCAAACTGACGGTTGACCTGGAAACAGGTATGCGCGGCTTCCTGATCACTGGCGATGAGCATTTCCTTGATCCGTACGAAGTGGCCAAGCCTCGGATCATTGCCGACCTGCGCAATCTGCAGGACCTGGTAGCCGACAACCCGCAGCAGGTCGACCGACTCAAGCGCTTGGAAACCTTGCAGACCGAATGGAATAACTACGCGCAGTCGATGATTGAACTGCAGCGCAACAGCGGTGATTACCGTGGGGCCGTCAAGGCGGGCCGGGGTAAACGTCTTACCGATGAGATTCGCAAGGAATACGAAGACGCGGTAGCAATGGAGCAGCAGTTCCGTATCACCCGTAACGAAGAAGTCACCCGTACGACGGTGGTCAGCGTCACCCTGTACCTGGTGTTCGTATTGGGGCTGAGTGGTTTTCTTGCCTACATCGGCAGGAAGAATTTAATTTCACTTTCAAATAGTTACAGTGCAAACCTCGCGTCACAACAGAAGATTGCGCGGCGCCTTGAGCAAACCGCCTGGCTGCGTAATGGCCAGACCGAACTGGCCGAGCAAGTGCTGGGCCAACTGACCCTGAACATGCTGGGGCGCAATATCCTGCAGTTCTTCGCCCAGTACATGGGCTCGGCCGTCGCGGCGCTGTACGTGCGTGAAGAACACGGCGGCCTCAAACGCGTGGCCACCTATGGCTTCTCCCGCGAACAGGAACAACAGGAACAGTCGATCTACAGCGACGAAGGCATCGTCGGGCAGGCCGCCCAGCGCGATCGCCTGATTCGCCTGGATGATGTGCCGGTGGATTACTTTAAGGTCAGCTCGGGGCTGGGCGAGGGCGCGACCCGCAGCGTATTGGTGGTGCCCACCAGTGATGACGACCGTGTCAACGGCGTGGTCGAGCTGGGGTTCCTGCGCCCGTTGGATGAGCGTGATATCGAACTACTGGAGCTGATCGCCGGCAATATCGGCACCTCCATCGAAGCCGCGCGCTATCGCCAGCGCTTGCAGGAAGTGCTGGCCGAGACCCAGCAGCTCAATGAAGAACTGCAAGTGCAGCAGGAAGAACTCAAGACCGCCAACGAAGAGTTGGAAGAGCAGTCGCGCATCCTCAAGGAATCCCAGGCCCACCTGGAAACCCAGCAGGCTGAGCTGGAGCAGACCAACGAGCAACTGGCCGAACAGACCCAGACCCTGGCCGAACAGCGCGACGCCATGGACCGCAAGAACATCGAGCTGAACCAGGCCCAACTGGAGCTGGAAGACCGCGCCGATGAGCTGCAGCGTTCCAGCAAGTACAAGTCCGAATTCCTGGCCAACATGTCCCACGAGCTGCGTACACCGCTGAACAGCTCGCTGATCCTGGCCAAACTGCTGGCAGATAACCCCCAGGAAAACCTCAGTGCCGAACAGGTCAAGTTTGCCGAGTCGATCTATTCAGCCGGCAATGACTTGCTCAACCTGATCAACGACATCCTGGATATTTCCAAGGTCGAAGCCGGCAAGTTGGAAGTGCGCCCGGAAAATGCGAGTGTCGAGCGCCTGGTGGATGGCCTGCGCGGCATGTTCGAGCCGCTGGCAATGGACCGCAAACTGGGCTTCCAGGTGGACGTGCAGCAAGGCTCGCCAACCCTGCTGTTTACCGATCGCCAACGCTTGGAGCAGATCCTCAAGAACCTGTTGTCCAACGCCATCAAGTTCACCGAACAGGGCGAGGTCAGCCTGTCGGTGTCCCGCGCGCCGGGGGAGGGCATTGCCTTTACGGTGCGCGATTCGGGCATTGGTATCGCTCCGGATCAACAGGAAAGCATCTTCGAAGCCTTCCGCCAGGCCGACGGCACCACCAATCGCCGTTACGGCGGTACAGGCCTGGGCTTGTCGATTTCCCGTGACCTGGCCACCTTGCTGGGTGGCTACATCAGCGTGACCAGCGAACCGGGCAAAGGCAGTATTTTCACGCTGGTGTTGCCTGAGCAGTATGTCGAACGCGACGAGGACGCGGCGCCCATCGAGCCCCCGCGCCAAGTGGTGGTCGCGCCGGCGCCCGCGCCTGTCAAGGTGTCGCCGCTGCCGGTGGCCGACGCCAAGCTGATCCCACGCTTTGCCGACGACCGCGAAAAGGCGCCGTTCAGCACCCGTTGCATCCTGGTGGTGGAAGACGAGCCGAATTTTGCGCGCATCCTGTTCGACCTCGCCCACGAGCTGGGTTACCACTGCCTGGTGGCCCACGGTGCCGACGAGGGCTACAGCCTCGCCGAGCAGTACATCCCCGATGCCATCCTGCTGGACATGCGCCTGCCCGACCATTCCGGGCTGACTGTACTGCAACGCCTCAAGGAACACGCCGACACGCGCCACATCCCCGTGCACGTGATTTCCGTGGAAGATCGCGTCGAAGCCGCCATGCACATGGGCGCCATCGGTTATGCAGTCAAACCCACCACCCGCGAAGAACTCAAAGACGTATTCGCGCGCCTGGAAGCCAAGTTGACCCAGAAGGTCAAGCGCATCCTGCTGGTGGAAGACGATGACCTGCAACGCGACAGTATTGCCCGCCTGATCGGCGACGATGACATCGAGATCACCGCCGTAGGCTTTGCCCAGGAGGCCCTTGACCTGCTGCGCACCACTATCTACGACTGCATGATCATCGACCTCAAGCTGCCGGACATGCTTGGCAACGAACTGCTCAAGCGCATGGCCACCGAAGACATCTGCTCGTTCCCGCCGGTAATCGTCTACACCGGACGTAACCTGACCCGGGATGAAGAGGCCGAACTGCGCAAGTATTCACGCTCGATCATCATCAAGGGTGCGCGCTCGCCCGAGCGCCTGCTGGATGAAGTCACGCTGTTTTTGCACAAAGTCGAATCCCTGTTGTCCCATGACCGCCAGAAGATGCTCAAGACCGCCCGCAGCCGCGACAAGGTCTTCGAAGGGCGCAAAATCCTGCTGGTGGACGACGATGTACGCAATATCTTCGCCCTTACCAGCGCCCTGGAGCACAAAGGTGCCGTGGTGGTGATCGGGCGTAACGGCCAGGAAGCCATCGACAGACTCAATGAAGTGGACGATATCGACCTGGTGCTGATGGACGTGATGATGCCGGAGATGGACGGTTACGAGGCCACCGCCTTGATCCGCCAGGACCCACGCTGGAAAAAACTGCCAATCATTGCCGTGACGGCCAAGGCCATGAAGGACGACCAGGAACGTTGCCTGGCAGCAGGCTCAAACGATTACCTGGCCAAGCCGATTGACCTGGACCGCCTGTTCTCACTGAGTCGCGTATGGCTACCGAAGATGGAACGCATTTAAGTGGAGCAGTGTTTCTTGGATAAGAGCAGCGATATTGAGCTGCGCCTGTTGATCGAGGCGATTTACCTCAAGTACAGCTATGATTTTCGCGACTACTCGGGCGCGTCGGTCAAACGCCGTGTGGCCCATGCCTTGCGCCAGTTCGACTGCGCGACCATCTCCGCACTGCAAGAGCGCGTATTGCACGACCCGGCAGCGTTCATGCAGTTGCTGCAGTTCTTGACTATCCCGGTGAGCGAGATGTTTCGCGACCCTTCTCACTTCCTTGCGATTCGCCAGGAAGTGGTGCCGTTGCTCAAGACCTACCCGTCGATCAAGATCTGGATCGCCGGTTGCAGCACGGGCGAAGAGGTGTACTCCATGGCCATCCTGCTGCGTGAAGAAGGCTTGCTGGAACGCACCATCATCTATGCCACGGACATCAACCCGGCGTCGCTGGAGAAAGCCAAGCAGGGCATCTTTTCCCTGGAGAACGTGCGCGCCTATACCGCCAATTATCAGCAGGCCGGCGGGCAACGTTCATTTGCCGACTACTACACAGCGGCTTACGATTACGCGATCTTCGACAAGACACTGCGCGAGAACGTGACCTTTGCCGACCACAGCCTGGCGACCGACAGCGTATTCTCAGAAACTCAATTAATTTCATGTCGTAATGTATTGATTTATTTCAATAAAAAATTGCAAGATCGAGCGTTTGGCTTGTTTCATGAGTCGCTGTGTCATCGCGGCTTTCTGGTGCTGGGCAGCAAGGAAACCCTGGATTTTTCCGCCTACAGCAAGCAATTCGAGCCCTTGGTCAAACAGGAACGGATCTACCGAAAATCATGAGCGACGCGCCAGACACCCCGATTTCGGGGATCGAAGCCATCGTCGTCGGCGCTTCCGCCGGCGGCGTTGAGGCGTTGCTGAGTATTTTCGGCAAGCTGCCGAGCACCTTCGGCCTGCCGATCATTGCCGTGCTGCACCTGCCGGACGAGCGCCGCAGCCAACTGGCGGAAGTCTTTGCGCGGCGCCTGAATATCCCGGTCAAGGAAGCTCGGGACAAAGAAGCGGTAGAGGCGGGCACCTTGTACTTTGCCGGGCCTGGTTATCACCTGTCGGTCGAGCAGGACCGCAGCCTGTCCCTGAGTCAGGAAGACCGGGTGCATCACTCCCGGCCCGCCATCGACTACCTGTTTTCCTCGGCGGCCGATGTGTATGGGCGCCGCCTGCTCGCCATTTTGTTGACTGGCGCCAACCAGGACGGCGCAAGCGGGCTGGCCCACGTCAAGCAATCGGGCGGCATTACCATCGTGCAGGACCCACAAGAGGCACGCATTGCCGTCATGCCTCTGGCGGCCCTGGCCTTGCACACACCTGACCATATTCTTTCCTTGAGCCGAATCGGCTCATTGCTGGCTTCCCTGGAACCTTTCCCATGTTAAGTACTGTCCAGGCCAAACTGCTGATCGTCGACGATCTGCCGGAAAACCTGCTGGCCCTCGAGGCGCTGATCAAGCGTGAGGATCGCCAGGTCTTCAAGGCATTGAGTGCCGACGAGGCGTTGTCCCTGTTGCTGGAACATGAATTCGCCATGGCGATCCTCGACGTGCAGATGCCTGGCATGAACGGTTTCGAACTGGCCGAACTGATGCGCGGCACCGAAAAGACCAAGAACATTCCCATCGTGTTCGTCAGCGCCGCTGGCCGCGAACTCAACTACGCCTTCAAGGGCTATGAAAGCGGTGCGGTGGACTTCCTGCACAAGCCCCTGGATATCCACGCGGTCAAGAGCAAGGTCAATGTGTTCGTCGACCTGTATCGCCAGAGCAAGGCGATGAAGCTGCAAGTGGAAGAGCTGGAGCGCAGCCGCCGTGAGCAGGAGCTGTTGCTCACGCGCCTGCAAGCCACCCAGGCTGAGCTGGAGCAGGCGGTGCGCATGCGTGACGACTTCATGTCGATCGTCGCCCACGAAGTGCGTACGCCTCTCAACGGGCTGATCCTGGAGACCCAACTGCGCAAGATGCACCTGGCCCGGGACAACGCCGCGGCGTTCACCCTGGACAAGATGCATGCCATGGTTGACCGCGATGAGCGCCAGATCCAGAGCCTGATCCGCCTGATCGAGGACATGCTCGACGTGTCGCGCATCCGCACCGGCAAGCTGTCGATTCGCCCGGCACGCATCGATCTGGCGCAACTGGTGCGCAACCTAGTCGATAACTTCGCGCCGCAAGTGGCGGCCGCCGAGTCCTCCATGCAATTGCAGGCCGAAAGCCCGGTGGAGGGTCATTGGGACGAGTTTCGCATCGAGCAAGTGATCACCAACCTGCTGACCAACGCACTGCGTTATGGCGCCAAGAGCCCGGTGCAGGTGCGGGTGTATACCGAGCATGGCGAAGCGCGGGTAGAGGTGCGTGACCATGGCATCGGTATCAGCGAGGAGAACCAGAAGCGCATTTTTCAGCAGTTCGAACGGGTTTCGGCCAACCATTCCGCTGCCGGCCTGGGCCTGGGCTTGTTTATTTCCGAGCAGATCGTGGCAGCCCATGGCGGCACCATTGAGGTCGAGAGCCAAATAGGCGAGGGCGCCCTGTTTCGCGTGTGCCTGCCTCTGGAGGTGGCGGAGTGAAATCAATCGTCACCTCGACGCAACCTCTGCGTGACCCCATGGTCGTAACTGCAGCAATTGACCGGACAAAGGCTTCCCATGAGTGAAGATGCACAAGATGTCGTACTGATCGTCGAGGACGACGAATCCATTATGTTTGTGCTGGGTGAGTACCTGGCGGGCTTGGGTTACCGGGTATTGAAGGCGATTGACGGGGAGCAGGCCTTCGAAATCCTTGCGACCAAGCCGCACCTGGACCTGATGGTGACTGACTACCGCCTGCCGGGTGGGATTTCTGGCGTGCAGATTGCCGAGCCTGCAATCAAATTGCGTCCCGAGTTGAAAGTGATTTTTATCAGCGGCTACCCGCAGGAGATTCTCGACTGCAACAGCCCGATCACGCGCAATGCGCCGATTTTGGCCAAGCCGTTTGATCTGGATACGCTGCAGGAGCATATCCAGAGGTTATTGGCGTAATAAACAGGGTTCTTCTCGAACGCTGAGAAGAACCTTTTAATACAAAGTGTTTTCAGCTTGATACCGGCTTTATGCCGAAGGCACGAAATCCTTTAAAGGCAGGCCATAGGGCTGTTTGCTGACGGGATCAAGTGCATACCACTTGCCATTTTTCTGGGTGGCCGCAATTTTAGTCATGCTGCCCTGCATCTTGGCGCTGCCCACGGTGGCGTTTTCAACGTTCCTGAATACCTTTACGGGGTCATAGTTGATTTTTATCCGGGGTTGGTTATTTCCCTCGGGGCCGCGGCTGGCCAAGTAGCTGATACCTTCCTGCGCTCCGGCCAGTAGCAGGCCCTGGGCATCTATGGGGTTGAGCGCGCCTATTGCGCCACGCAACAGCTTTTTCGCGGTGCTTCCCAGCGTAGATGTGGCCGTCCTGACGCCAGCGCCCGCGGCCCGTACGGCACCGCCGGCGCCGGCCAGGATAAAACCGAACGCGTCGAACGCCAAATCGATGAGGCCTTCTCGCCAGTTGCCCTTGATAAAGTGAGTGATGGCGTTGTAACCCGGAATAAGACCCACCAGGAAATCTTCCAATTTTTGATAAAAAGGTACTTCACCATCGAATGTGGTAGTACCTCGCAGTTCGTTTGCGTAACTGCGGATGTTAATTTTTTTCACCATGGCATCAGCAATGTACTGTGTCTTTTCACTGGAGAAACTGTTGGGCGCGTCGTTGGTGCTGTTATCAGGCCAGGGCGAGAGGACATTTTCTTTGTAGTCGCCATCAGGGACGAGGGGGACGAGGTGCTTTGCATTCCTTTTATCGTCGGGAATGGGGCCTGGGCGTGTGTCATCCAGATCGGGGCGTTTTCGAATGGTGTTCTTGGCGCTGTCTATCTCATACGTGTGGGTGCGTTTATTGCCGCGTGCATCCACAACTTCGCTTTGCACAAATACACTGGTGGTGGAAGAGTCTTTTTGTTCTTGAATTAGAGAGTAAGGGGTGTACGTAACATCAACTTCCTTAGAAACCGAGATTTTCCCATGTTCAATGATTTTCCGATCTTCAAGTGGCAGCTTTGAAATCAGATGCTTGACTTGCGATTGCGTGGCTCGTTCATATCCATCGAGATACACTCTCAACCCGCCTTCAAAATGACTGTTCACAAAATTGTTTTGGAATTTCGGAACGGAAATAGTGCTAAGGTCAATATTTTTATCGCTGGAGGTATAGGTATGTAAATCCACTTCCTTATGGAGTTGCGCGGTGTGGACGAATATATCCAGCAGTGAGTAGGGGCCTGGAAATGACAAAAAGGTGGAGTCCTTTGGCGTCAGCACTTTTTGTTTGATTTGCTCTTCCGACAAATGCGGGTTCAGCTCTTTTATGTAGGCCACTGTCATGTCATGAAGATTAGGGGGCATCTTTGCAAACGTATTGGAAGCCTCATTCAAGCGATCCACCTGGTCTTTGAATGCAGCACGCACCTTCGCCATATCTTCTTCTGAGTAGCTATCTGCGCTGTTCCAATCCAGCACACCGTTCTGAACACTCCAGTCTTTCAATGCGTCGTTTTGAGCCTGCTGCTCAACCAGTTTGTCTGCCAGCGTTACCGGTGCCAGCTCATTTCGCATCATGACCTGGGCGTACGTCATTTTGCTGGTCGAGCCAGGGGCCTCGGCTTCGAGACGCGCTACTGCAGTGGTAAAACTGACCCAAGAGTGGGTGCCCTTGACCAACTCGGCAGGTATGTCCTTGACCAGAAGTTCCGGTGCCTTGCGGGACAACAGGATTTCCATGGCAAGCTCCAGGTTTTCCACTGAAGCGATTTTGTTTACGAGTAAGTAATGAGCCAGCTCCCTGTGTATTTCGGCGGTGTTCTTGCCTGAGAGGTTAACGTGGGCCAGGTCGAACCCTGCAACTTTGGTCCGGCTGGAGTCTGGCGCAGTCGTGTTGACGTCAAGGGCATCCATCGACGTGTAGAGGGCTGTCAACACCCATTCTGCGATTACGTCGGGCGACGCAATTTCGCCAAATTCGCGTTCGGCTGCGCGGGCGAAGATTTCAGCATTGGGTGACTTGAGGATGCGGTCGATGGCACTGCTACGATCGTTCGAGACGTCGTCTCCCAGATCAAGACCGCGTGTCAGATAGTCGAGCAAGTTGCGTTCTGGTTGGCCTTCCAAAAACTTATTTGTCATGGCGATGAGTGCGCGCTGATCAGCATTACTCATTGGTGTTGGCCATGAAAGCGCCCCCCCTAGATTGCCATGCGTCGGTGTTTCAATTGGCGGACTAGCCAACGACTGCGCAATGCTCTTTAACTCAGTCTCATTAGTTGGAAGTGATAGGCCACTTCCTACGAGGTAGTCGCGCAGCGTCACGGCCACCCCTGGTTTCAGATTGCGGTCCTTGAAGTAGGATGACGCGGGATCTATCTGGATGGGCGTATCCAGAATAGCGTTAATCCTTTGCTTAATAATTAGATTGTATTCTGCGCGGTCTTTTTCATTGGCGGGTGAACTTTTGGAACCGTGGTTTTCCAGCCCCTCAACGACACTGTCTGCAACCTTCGTTATTGCCGCAATCACAGAACTCCGGTTATTCAGATCGCCCAGTTGCGAGGCTTGACTATCCAGATGTTTTTGGGAGGGCTTATCGAAATTTTCAGGGAACAGGTCATCTTTATGCTCCCATTGGTTGATGTACTGCGTGATGGCTGCCTGTTGCTCAGCAGGCGAAAGAGCACTGTCAAAAGGCAGTGTATGACCATGAAACTGGGCGATCTCAGCGATCGTCGCGGTGGTCGCGGTGGTCGCGGGGTCAAACTTTATGACGTTGCCGGAGCCTGCCAGCGTTTTGGCAGCGCTCTTGAGCAGCGGCCAACCCATAAAGCTGTGAATATCGGCGGATCCGGCGGATGGCTTGGGCGGCGAAAAGTCGAAGGGATCTCGGGGTTTGGTACCCATAGTGGTGAAGCCGATGGTACCGCTGGCGAGATTAATAGTGATCTCTTTTGAGAGATCGACGTCATTCGCCTTGGCCCAGTCTTTGAACGCCGGGCTTTTAAGGATGTTATCCAACAGCGCACGCGACTGCCCGAAGGACGAATCGGGCGGAATACGTTCAACAGTGGCCTGTCGATAGTCTTGATTGCCGGCCGACAATTCCTTCAAGTCCTGGGTGTAGAACTCGAGTAACTTTCGGTCCCCCCTTTGCTGAAGGCTTCCTCCCCGTCCCGCAAGCTCTGTCGCGATCTCGAGGTGGGCAGGTGGCGGTGTTGAATCGGCTTTTGCCAGTTGAGGGGTATGCAAATCCGGCACGCGTGAGTTGGAAATAGCAGTCATCAGAAATGTTCCTAATCGATGTGGGTAACATGTTGTTCGCCCACATATGTGGGAAAACAACCACAACGATTCCATCTATTTCCTGCTCAACCGTAACGCCGTATTACGTAGCGCGGCCACTCTAGGCCTTGATCATCTCCCGGACCTTGGCGGTCAATAAATCGAACGTAAACGGCTTGGTAATCAGTTGCATACCAGGGTCGAGAAAACCACCGCGCACCGCTGCGTGCTCGGCATAACCGGTAATGAATAACACCTTGAGTTCAGGGCGAATTTGCCTGCCGATTTCCGCCAGTTGCCGGCCATTCATACCGGGTAAACCGACATCGCTGATCATCAGGTCAATACGCCGTTCGGACTCGATGATTGGCACTGCCGTATTGGCGTCCCCAGCCTCGATAAACCCATAACCCAGTTCTTTGAGCACTGCACTGACCAGCACCCGAACCGCGGGGTCATCCTCGACGATCAATACCGTTTCCCCTGCATTGGCAAACGGCAGCAATGTCGGGTTGAGCGGCTCCTGGGCTTGGGGCTCGCCGATAAAACGCGGCAGGAACAAGCTGACCGTCGTGCCTTTGTTGACTTCACTGTGGATGGTCACATGCCCGCGAGACTGGCGAGCGAAGCCGTAGATCATCGATAGCCCCAGCCCTGTGCCCTGGCCGATAGGTTTGGTGGTGAAAAACGGATCGAATACGCGGCCCATCAAGTGTTGTGGAATGCCGCAGCCGTTGTCGCTGACACTCAGCTCTACGTAATCGCCTGGGGTCAAGGTGCCGTAGGCGGCGGTGAAGACACTGTCGAGGTGGCGGTTGGTGGTTTCCACCGTGAGCGTGCCGCCCGTGGGCATGGCGTCGCGTGCGTTGATCACCAGGTTGAGCAGGGCGCTTTCGAGTTGGTTTGGGTCGGCTTCGGCCGTCCACAAGGCGTCGCTCAAGCGCATGTTCAGGCTGATACTTTCGTTGATGCTGCGTTGCAACAATTCGCCCATGGCCGTGACCAACTGATTGATCTGCACGGGTTTGGAATCAAGCGATTGTCGACGGGAGAACGCCAACAGGCGGTGGGTAAGGCTGGCCGCGCGGTTGGCAGAGGTCACACCCAGGTCGATCAGGCTGTCCAGGTCATCCAGCTTGCCTCGCGCCACCCGTCGGCGCAGCAGTTCCAGGCTCCCGATAATGCCGGTAAGCATGTTGTTGAAGTCATGGGCGATACCGCCGGTCAACTGACCAACGGCTTCCATTTTCTGCGACTGGCGCAAGGCCTCTTCGTTGTGACGCAGTTGGGCTGTGCGTTCTTCCACTTGCTGCTCGAGGGTTTCCAGGGTGCGCTGCAGGCGCAGCTCACTCTCGCTCAAATCAATCAACCGGTCCCGCGCTTCGTACTGACGCCGCCGACCGCGCAGGGCGGCGCTGACCAGGCTGATCAGGGTGATGGGATGGAACGGCCGCTCCAGAAACGTCACGTTGCCCAGTAAGCCACTGAGCCGGGTCGAGCCGTTCTGCTCTTTGCCGCCATGATGCGTCATCAAGACGATGGGCAGGTCTGACCAGGCCGGCTGTTGATGCAAATGCTCAAGCAAGGGCTCCAGGTCTACGCCACGCAGCGCTTCAGCCGCAATGAGCAGCAGGCCGGCACCTTGCGCCAGCGCTTCGCACAGTTCGGCCAGGTTATTGGCAACCATGCCGCTGTAGCCGGCTTCGTTAAGCATCATCAGCGCCAATGAGCCGTCGCGGCCCATGGGCGCCAGCACGATCGCGCGCTCGGAGAGGGGAGACAGGGCCGGCACTAGTCCTCATCCTTGAGCAGAGGCGAGCCTGCGCCCATATAGGTTGGAATGCCCCGCAGCACGCCTTGGAAATTATCCAGAGGCACGCCGACGGTCATGCCGTGACTGCCAATGCGGTATTCGCGAATGGTCGACTCATGGGAGCCAGTCCTTTTCTTGATGATCGAAATCGCCCGTCGAACTTTGCCCAGGGCCTCGAAATAACGCAGCAGAATGACGGTATCGGCCAGATAGGTAATGTCCACCGGCGTCTGCATATCACCCACCAGACCATGTTGGGCCACCGTCATGAAGGTCGCGGCACCACGGCGGTTGAGGTACAGCAGCAACTCATGCATATGCAGGATCAGCGCGTTTTCTTCGGGCATGGCGGCCTGGTAACCGTTGATGCTGTCGATGACCACAGTTTTTATACCGCGCTCATCCACGCAGCGACGTACCCGGTGCGAAAATTCACCGGGAGAAAGTTCGGCGGCGTCTACCTGTTCGATCAGCAGGTTGCCGGTGTCCCGTAAAGCGGCAAGGTCAATGCCCATGTTCTTCATGCGTTCGAACAACAGGCCCAGCTCCTCATCAAAGATGAACAGCGCAGCCTTTTCGCCTCGCGCCACAGCGGCAGCCGCGAAGATCATCGAAATCAAGGATTTGCCGGTACCCGCCGGACCGAGAATCAGGCTGCTGGAGCCGGTCTCGATACCCCCGCCAAGTAAAGAATCCAGCTCCTGGATACCGCTGCTCAAGGTCTGGCGGCTGTAACCGCCGCGATGCTCGGCCGCCACCAGGCGCGGGAATACGTGTATGCCGTCGCCCATGATGGTGAAGTCGTGAAAGCCGCCACGGTATTTCTGGCCCCGGTATTTCACCACCCGGATGCGACGACGCTCGGCACCGTAGTTGGGGGTCAGTTCCTCAAGGCGAATCACCCCGTGGGCCACGCTGTGCACGGTTTTATCCAGGGATTCAGTGGTCAGGTCGTCGAGCAGCAGTACGGTGGCGTCATAGCGCACGAAATAGTGCTTGATCGCCAGAATCTGCCGGCGATAGCGTAAGGAGCTTTGCGCCAACAGGCGGATCTCCGACAGGCTATCCACCACCACGCGGGTCGGCTTGACGCGTTCCACCACTTCGAAAATCTGGCGGGTGGCTTCGCCCAGTTCCAGGTCGGAGGAATACAGCAGGCTCTGCTGGTGGTCGGCGTTGAGCAGGCTTTCCGGTGGGGTCAGTTCGAAGATATGAATATGATCATCCAGGTCCCAGCCATGGGATTTGGCGCCCTGGCGCAACTCGTGTTCGGTTTCGGACAAGGTGATATACAAGCAACGTTCGCCGTTCTGTGCGCCGGCCTGCAGGAAGTGCAGGGCCACGGTGGTTTTACCGGTACCGGGTTCGCCCTCCAGCAAAAACACGTGGCTGCGCGATAGCCCCCCGGCGAGAATGTCATCAAGACCTTCGATGCCGGTGGCCGCCTTTTCACTTAACAGCTGTTTGGATGTACTCAAGAAGTGCCCTCAGGTCACGTACAAGTAGAGGGGCACGCCGAATGGGACGCGCCATATTCACTTGACCGTAGCGGCACGTAGCGGTTCAACGTTTTGGATGAATTGCAGCCGTGTAGGAGCGAGCTTGCTCGCGAAGACCCAGAGGGCGCCGCTGTGAACCAGGCCGCCCGCGTTATCGTTAACGACCTTCGCGAGCAAGCTCGTTCCTACAGGCCTTGTTGTAGTGCCGGATCATCCGGGTTCTGTTGCTCCAGTTGGGCGAGCAGCACCTGGACATTCTGCAACTGCCCGGTCTCTTTCCAGTAGTTGACCAGCAACACGCGGGCTTTACGGTTGGCGGGATCCCGCTGGACGATTTCTTCCAACTGGCGCTGGGCCGCCTCTACTTCGTCCTGGTCGTGCAGGGTGGTGGCCAGGTCGTAGCGATAATCGGCATTGTCCGGTTCCAGTTCCACCGCCTTGGACAGGCCGAGCAGGGCGTAGGGGCGCTCGCCATGGTGCAGCAGCCACATACCCAAGGCATGTTGCAGGTAGGCCGACTCTGGGTGCGCCGCCAGTTGCCGGGCCAGCAGTTGGCGCGACTCGTCGGTCTTGCCTTGCTTGTCCAGCAGTTCGATTTGCGACACCACCGCTTGCAGGTTGTCTGGCTGCAAACGCATTGCCTGCTCCAGGGCGTTTTGCGCCTCCGGCAGCAGGGCGCTGTGGATGTACAGGCGCGCCAGTTGAATCCAGCCTTCGGCGGTTTCGGGCTGGGCCTTGAGGGTTTTCACAAATTCGTCGAGCACCTGCTGCAGCGGCCCGAAGTACAAGCCCAGGGTGTCGGGCGACAGGCCAAGCAAAGCATCGGCGGCGGCAAAGCGCACGGATTGCTCGGGATCATCCAGTACCGGGCCGAGCAGCAAAGTGCGCTGGCCCGTGGGTACCAGGCCGACGATGCTGTGAATCGCGGCCTCGCGCACCTGCGCCGATTCATTGGCCAGGTCTTTATCGGCCAGCTTCAGCGCCTGGGGGCTGGGGTAATTGGGCAGCTCGGCATGCAAGGCGGCGCGGCGCTCCGGCGACAGGTCCGGCCGGCCCAGCTGTTGGTACAACACACGTGCAGCGCCGGGCTCGCCGTTATGCGCCTGCTTCAAGGCCTTGGAATAGCCATGAGCGATGGCCGGGGGGACGGCCACTGCCGGGGTGCGGGAGAAAAACCAGGTGATCAGTACGATCAGCAACAGGGCGCACAGGCCGATGATGGAGTAACGGCGTGACTTTGTCATGCAGGCGTCCGAAAGCTTGGGCAGCTGAAAGTGGACAGCTTCGGTCAGTGCACGGCGAGTGTCAAACCCGAGTCAGGTCAGCACATAGTCTGCGGGTTCCATGGCAGGCGGCAGGTCGGCTTCACCAAGGGCGGCAAGGATCTCACGCTCCAATGTCCGCAAAATGGCATCGCACGGCAAGTCATTTTCGTCGAAGCCAAACGGGTCTTCCAGTTCATCGCCGATCGCATCCAGGCCAAAGAAGGTGTAGCTGACAATCGCCGTGAACACTGGCGTCAACCAGCCCAGTGGCTCGGCCATGGCGAATGGCAACAGGATGCAGAACAGGTAAATGGTGCGGTGTAACAGCAGGGTGTAGGGGAAGGGCAGTGGCGTGGTCTTGATCCGTTCGCACGCCGCCTGCACCTGGCTCAGGCTGACCAACCGGGTTTCCAGCTGGGTGTAGCGCCATTCGCTGATCACGCCCTGTTGGGCCAGGACCGAAAAGCGGGCACCGACCGTTTGCAACACACTGTCCGGCAGGTTGGGGTGGTTTGCTGGCACAGTGATCCAAGGGTGTATCACCCGGGCTTGATCCTCATGGCGCAAATGCGCGACCAAACTATGGGCAAAACCGCAGAGGCCGCGCAGCAGGCCAGCACGCTCGGCGGTGTCGCCCAGTACTTGGGTCTCGCGAATCAGCGAGCGCACATCAATGACCATTTGCCCCAGTTGCTTGCGGCCCTCCCACCAACGGTCGTAGCAGGCGTTGTTGCGAAAGCTCATGAAGATCGACAGCGACAAGCCCAGCAAGGTGAAGGGTGTGGCATTGACCTTGGAAAAGTAGGCGGGGTGCAGGGTTTCCACCAGCACGATGACCGAGGCCAACAGCGTGACCAACAGGCTGCGCCAGGCGATGCGCTTGGCAATGGAGCCTTTGAGGGAGAACAGGATACCCAGGACGTTGGGTTTGGGGCGAACGATCATGGCGGGCTTCTGTAGCGGTGCAGGCCGTCAGATTAGAACCTGCTATGCATCGCGTCCAATCACTTGGATCGACCGCCTGATCAGTCGACTCAATGACTCTTTGTAGGAGCGAGCTTGCCCGCGAAAAACGTCAACGATAACGCGGGCTTCCTGAGTAAACGCAACGCCTGTGAGTTTTTCGCGAGCAAGCTCGCTCCTACAGATAGCCATGGCCAAACCAGTCAGCCAAGTTGAAAGCTTTGACCATTGCCGCTGCGCGGCTCTGGAGCGACTATTCCAGCGGTTTTATCGAGTTGAAAATGTCCTGAAAATAAAAACACAGAAGGATAGAAAGCGATGCGTGAGTATTTGGCTGCCACCACCGAGTTTGATTACCAGCACACCGTCGACGCCGCACTGGCTGGCAATCTGCAAGCGCTCAATGCCTGTGTGGAGTGTTGTGACCGTCACGCGCTGCCGGGGCGTATTGCGTTGTTCTGGGAAGGCAAGGACGGGCGTAGCGCCACCTTGACCTTTACCGAACTGCAGGAGCAGGCCGCGCGCTTTGCCAACTTCCTGCTGGCCCGGGGCGTCAAGCGCGGTGACAAGGTGGCGGGCCTGCTGCCGCGTACCGCCGAATTGCTGGTGGTGGTGTTGGCAACCTGGCGCATCGGCGCGGTCTATCAGCCACTGTTTACCGCGTTCGGTCCCAAGGCGATTGAACACCGCTTGAACAGTTCCGGTGCAGCGCTGGTGGTCACCGATGCAGTGAACCGCCCCAAGCTGGCGGAAGTCGCCGACTGCCCGACCATCGTCACGGTCGCCGGGGCCAAGGGTGAAGGCATCGTGCGTGGCGATTACAGTTTCTGGGCCGAACTGCCCAATTACTCCCCTCAGTGTGAGCCAGTGCTGCTGGGCGCAGAGGAGCCGTTCCTGCTGATGTTCACCTCGGGCACTACCGGCCCGTCCAAGGCGCTGTCGGTGCCGCTCAAGGCCATCGTTGCGTTCCAGGGTTACATGCGCGACGCCGTGGATCTGCGCCCCGAGGACGCGTTCTGGAACGTCGCAGACCCTGGCTGGGCCTATGGCATCTATTTCGGCGTGACCGGGCCGTTGTCCATGGGGCATCCGATCACCTTCTACGATGGCCCGTTCACCCTGGAAAGCACCTGCCGGGTGATCAATAAATACGCAATCACCAACCTGACCGGTTCGCCCACGGCGTATCGCCTGCTGATTGCCGGTGGCGAACAGTTCGCGCGTTCGATCAAGGGCAAGCTACGCATCGTCAGCAGCGCCGGCGAGCCGTTGAACCCGGAGGTGATCCGCTGGTTCGCCGACCACCTGGGCGTGACCATCCACGACCATTACGGCCAGACCGAGCTGGGCATGGTGCTGTGCAACCACCATGGCCTGGCGCATCCAGTGCACGTGGGCTCGGCGGGTTTTGCCTCGCCAGGGCATCGCATCGTGGTGCTGGATGACGACCATCAAGAGCTGCCGGCCGGCCAGCCCGGCATCCTGGCCATCGACCGCGAGCAATCGCCCATGTGCTGGTTCGCCGGATACGACGGCGTGAAAACCAAAGCGTTCGTTGGCAAGTACTACCTCAGCGGCGACACCGTGGAGCTGAACCCGGACGGCAGCATCAGCTTTGTCGGGCGCAGCGACGACGTGATCACCACGTCCGGCTATCGCGTGGGCCCCTTCGATGTGGAAAGCGCGTTGGTCGAACACCCGGCGGTGGTTGAGGCGGCGGTGGTCGGCAAGCCTTGCCCGGAGCGCACCGAGCTGGTCAAAGCCTTTGTGGTGATCAGCGAGCAATACCGCGCCACCCCGGAGCTGGCCGAAGAGCTGCGCCTGCATGTGCGCCAGCGCCTGGCCGCCCATGCGTACCCACGGGAAATCGAATTTGTCAGCGACTTGCCCAAGACCCCGAGCGGCAAGCTGCAACGCTTTATTTTGCGCAATCAGGAAATAGCCAAGGCCCAGGCGGCCGTGGCTTGATCTCTTTAAAAGGAAACAACGATGCAGATTGAAAACAAAGTATTCCTGGTCAGCGGCGGCGCGTCGGGCCTCGGCGCGGCCACGGCTGAAATGCTGATTGCCGCGGGTGCCAAGGTGATGCTGGTGGACTTGAACGCCGACGCCGTGGCCGCCAAGGCCCAGCAACTGGGCGACAATGCCCGCAGTGCCGTGGCAGACATCAGCCAGGAAGCCGCTGCAGAAGCGGCCGTGAAGGCAGCGATAGACGCATTTGGTGGCTTACATGGCCTGGTCAACTGCGCGGGTGTGGTGCGCGGCGAGAAGATCCTCGGCAAGAATGGCCCGCATGGCCTGGCAAACTTCACCCAGGTGATCAACGTCAACCTGATCGGCAGCTTCAACCTGCTGCGCCTGGCCGCTGCGGCTATCGCTGAAACCGAGGCGAATGCCGACGGCGAGCGTGGCGTGATCATCAATACCGCCTCGGTGGCGGCGTTCGATGGGCAGATAGGCCAGGCTGCGTATGCCGCCTCCAAGGGCGCGATTGCCAGCCTCACCTTGCCTGCCGCACGGGAACTGGCGCGCTTTGGTATCCGCGTGATGACCATCGCACCGGGCATTTTCGAAACGCCAATGATGGCCGGCATGACCCCAGAGGTTCGTGAGTCCCTGGCTGCCGGCGTGCCGTTCCCGCCACGCCTGGGCAAACCCGCCGAATATGCCGCGCTGGTACGCCACATCATTGAAAACAGCATGCTCAATGGCGAGGTGATCCGTCTCGACGGTGCCTTGCGCATGGCCGCCAAATAAGGAGCAATGGCTATGAACGACCCTATTGTGATTGTCAGCGCCGTGCGCACGCCCATGGGCGGGTTCCAGGGCGACCTCAAAAGCCTGACCGCGCCGCAACTGGGCGCTGCCGCCATTCGTGCGGCGGTCGAGCGTGCCGGTATCGCCACCGATGCTGTCGACGAAGTACTGTTCGGCTGTGTACTGCCCGCCGGGCTTGGGCAGGCACCTGCCCGCCAGGCCGCCCTGGGCGCCGGGTTAAACAAGGGCACGCGCTGCACCACCCTCAACAAAATGTGCGGTTCCGGTATGGAAGCGACAATTCTGGCCCACGATTCGCTGCGCGCTGGCAGCGTCGATGTGGTGATCGCCGGCGGCATGGAAAGCATGTCCAACGCCCCGTACCTGCTGGACCGCGCGCGCAGCGGGTACCGCATGGGCCACGGCAAAGTGCTCGACCATATGTTCCTCGACGGCCTTGAAGATGCCTACGACAAGGGCCGCCTGATGGGCACCTTTGCCGAGGACTGCGCCGAGCACAATGGTTTTACCCGTGAGGCCCAGGACGCGTTTGCCATCGCTTCCCTGACCCGCGCACAAGAGGCCATCACCCACGGCAGCTTTGCCAGCGAAATCGTCCCCGTGCAGGTCACCCTGGGCAAGGAACAAAAAACCATCCTGCACGATGAGCAACCGCCGAAAGCCAAGCTGGACAAGATTGCCAGCCTTAAACCGGCGTTCCGTGACGGCGGTACAGTGACAGCAGCCAATTCCAGCTCGATTTCCGATGGCGCGGCGGCGTTGTTGCTGATGCGTGAGTCCGAGGCGCTCAAGCGTGGCCTCAAGCCCTTGGCAGTGATCCACGGGCACGCCGCGTTTGCCGATGAGCCTGGGCTGTTTCCGGTGGCGCCGGTGGGGGCGATCCGTAAGCTGATGAGCAAGACCGGCTGGAGCCTCGACGAGGTGGACCTGTTCGAAATCAACGAGGCCTTCGCCGTGGTCAGCCTGGTGACCATGAGCAAGCTGGAGATTCCCCACGACAAGGTCAACGTGCACGGCGGCGCCTGCGCACTGGGCCACCCCATTGGCGCCTCTGGCGCACGCATCCTGGTGACATTGCTCGCGGCCCTGCGCCAGAAAGGGCTCAAGCGTGGCGTCGCAGCCATTTGCATTGGCGGTGGTGAAGCCACGGCCATGGCCGTTGAATGCCTGTATTGAGGATGACCTATGTTGCCCAATGACGAACAATTGCAGATCAGCGACGCCGCGCGGCAATTTGCCCAGGAACGTTTGAAACCCTTCGCTGCCGAGTGGGACCGCGAACATCGCTTTCCCAAGGAGGCCATCGCGCAAATGGCCGAACTGGGCTTTTTCGGCATGCTCGTCCCGGAGCAGTGGGGCGGTTGCGACACCGGGTACCTTGCCTACGCCATGGCCCTGGAAGAAATCGCCGCGGGCGACGGTGCCTGCTCCACGATCATGAGCGTGCACAATTCGGTGGGTTGCGTGCCGATCCTCAAGTTTGGCAATGACCAGCAGAAAGCGCAGTTCCTCACGCCCTTGGCCAGCGGCGCCATGCTGGGTGCTTTTGCGCTGACCGAACCCCAGGCCGGCTCCGATGCCAGCAGCCTGAAAACCCGTGCGCGCCTTGAAGGCGACCACTATGTGCTCAACGGCTGCAAACAGTTCATCACCTCCGGGCAAAACGCCGGGGTCGTGATTGTATTTGCTGTCACCGACCCAGCTGCGGGTAAACGTGGGATCAGCGCGTTTATCGTGCCCACCGATTCGCCCGGTTATACCGTGGTACGGGTGGAAGACAAGCTGGGGCAGCATGCCTCTGACACTTGCCAGATCCTGTTTGAAGACGTGAAAGTGCCGGTGGCCAATCGTCTGGGCGAGGAGGGCGAAGGTTACAAGATTGCCCTGGCCAACCTTGAAGGCGGCCGCGTGGGTATTGCCTCCCAGTCGGTGGGCATGGCCCGCGCTGCCTTCGAAGCGGCCCGCGACTATGCCCGTGAACGTGAAAGCTTTGGCAAGCCGCTGATCGAACACCAGGCCGTCGCCTTTCGCCTGGCCGACATGGCCACCCAGATCGCCGTTGCCCGGCAGATGGTGCATTACGCCGCCGCCCTGCGTGACAGCGGCAAGCCAGCGCTGGTGGAAGCGTCCATGGCCAAGCTGTTTGCCTCGGAAATGGCCGAGAAAGTCTGCTCGGCCGCCTTGCAAACCCTGGGCGGTTACGGTTACCTGAACGACTTCCCCCTGGAGCGGATCTACCGCGATGTGCGGGTCTGCCAGATTTACGAAGGCACCAGCGATATTCAACGCATGGTCATCTCACGCAATCTTTAAGGAGCCGATACATGAGTTACGAAACCATCCTGTTTGACGTCCAGGGCCGTGTCGGGCTGATCACGCTTAACCGCCCGAACGCGCTGAACGCCTTGAATGCGCAACTGGTCAGCGAGTTGAACCAGGCGTTGGACAGCCTGGAAGCTAACCCTGAAATTGGTTGCATCGTGCTGACCGGCTCGAAAAAAGCCTTCGCGGCCGGTGCAGACATCAAGGAAATGGCCGAACTGACCTACCCGCAGATCTATATGGACGATCTGTTCAGCGACAGCGACCGGGTGGCCAACCGCCGCAAACCGATCATTGCCGCAGTGAATGGTTTCGCCCTGGGCGGCGGCTGTGAACTGGCCTTGATGTGCGACTTCATCCTCGCCGGCGACACCGCCAAGTTTGGCCAGCCGGAAATCAACCTGGGCGTGCTGCCAGGCATGGGCGGCACCCAGCGCCTGACCCGTGCGGTGGGCAAAGCCAAGGCCATGGAGATGTGCCTGACCGGACGTTTTATCGACGCGGTAGAGGCCGAGCGCTGCGGGATTGTGGCGCGCATCGTGCCCGCCGATGAACTGCTGGAGGAAGCGCTGAAGGTGGCTACCCTGATCGCCGGTAAATCCGTGCCGATCAGCATGATGGTCAAGGAAAGTGTGAACCGTGCGTTTGAAGTCAGCCTGTCCGAAGGCGTGCGTTTTGAGCGCCGGGTGTTTCATGCGGCGTTTGCGACCCAGGACCAGAAGGAAGGCATGGCTGCGTTTGTGGCCAAGCGGGCGCCGGAATTCAAGGATAAGTAAGCCTGATGGGTGTGTGGCCTGCGATGGCGGCCTCCCAGCCGACACCTATCTACCTGACACCCCAACGATCCAACTGTGGGAGCTGGCTTGCCTGCGATGACGGCCTACCAGCCGACACTTCTCTACCTGATACCCCACAATCCAACTGTGGGAGCGGGCTTGCTCGCGAAGGCGGCCTGACAGGCGACACAGTTGGATTGTGTACATATCCATTGCTGCGGTAACGGCCGCTTAGGGTTCCGCTCTGACAGCGGGTCACTTTGGAAAAGCCCCAAAGTAACCAAAAGGCTCTTGCCCCACCACTCGGCACCTCGCTTGGGCTCGGTG
>NZ_QODJ01000158.1:0-618 GCF_009935965.1 Pseudomonas sp. L13 | reverse complement strand
GTTTCCTGCAGAGCAGCCAGCGAGGCTGGATCTACAAATGTGAACATCTTCACAACAAAGCGCTTGTAGTGGGTTGGGAATTGAAGACCAGATGATCCAGTCACTGGAACCAGTGTGGTCAGATAGCGGTCATCCTGGTAAGGGCATCCGTCGATCAGAAGGTCCCACTGGGGGAGACTGAGTGGACTGGGGGTTGAAGTCGCCCAACAATGTCCCAGCATCAGGACAATGTTGGGGTCAGTCCTCTCCATAATGTGCACCTCAACATACACAGGCTCTCGCAGGACTTTTGTGATGGGATAATCAGTGTCACTGTAGTAGGACGTGTAGGCCTCATCTCCTTCAGCACAGCCTTTGGTGACACATTGGCCATTGGCCAGTCTGAGCTCCACCCTGAGAGGTCCAGGAGCAGCTACTGGTGGAGGTGGAGGAACAGAGTTGACTTCCACAACCAGAGCTTCCACAGACGTTCCTGAATATCTACACTGGAAGAGAAACTCAAAATGACTGTCCCTTGTGATGGAACCATACGGTCCAATCCCCACTTCATACGATGAGGTCATTCGGTTTTCATACACCACATATCCTCCATCCTCCATCACGCTCGTGCCACATGCG
>NZ_QODJ01000157.1:0-638 GCF_009935965.1 Pseudomonas sp. L13 | reverse complement strand
CGGGTGCTGCAACCTTCGGCGGCAGGGCTCAACAACCAGTGGCGTCGGGCGATTGTCACCGACTGGCAGGGCGCGTTCGCCGGGCGTTATCCGTTCGCCAACACCACCAGCGACGCCTCGCTGCCGATGCTGGGGCAGATGATCCGCGCCGACTCCGGGCGCATCGAGCAGTTTTTGCAGAACCAACTGGGCGGCGTGCTGCGCAAGGAAGGCAGCCGCTGGGTGGCCGACCCGCGCCACAGTCAGGGGCTGCGCTTCAACCCGCAGTTCCTGGCGGCGATCAACCAGCTCAGCCAATTGGCCGACGTGATGTACACCGACGGCGGCATGGGCATGAGCTTCGAATTGCAGGGGAGGCCGTCGCGCAATGTGGTGCAGACCAACTTCATCCTCAACGGCGAGGAACACCAGTACTTCAACCAGCGCCAGGCGTGGCAGCGCTTCAACTGGCCGGGTTTCAGTGACGATCCGGGGGCGAGCTTGAGCTGGACCAGCGTGCAGAGCGGCGAGCGTTTGTTCGGTGATTTTGAAGGCACCTGGGGCCTGATCCGCCTGTTGGAAAAGGCCACGCTCACACCGCTGGACGACGGCGACAGCCGCTTTCGCATGGTGCTCAAGGCCCCGGATGGCCTGGACCT
>NZ_QODJ01000156.1:0-641 GCF_009935965.1 Pseudomonas sp. L13 | reverse complement strand
TGCACAAGAGCCTCTTGGTCTTCAGGAGAAGCAGGTGTTGCAGGGTCCAGTGAAGCCTTTGGACTGGAGGTTTCCCATTGTTCCAGAAGTGCCGAGTGAGATGGCGGTGGATTTCCATTTGAGGCAACCTGTGACCCCCAGTAGTGTAGCTATTCAATGCGGTGAGAACCGGATTCATGTGGAGGTACAGCAGGACTTGTTTAGCAATGGTGAACTGATCCAGCCATCTGGTCTGACTCTGGGAGGATGTCCTGTTGTCGGTTTGGTCCCAGGCTCTAAGGTGCTCTTCTTTGAGAATGAACTGCAGGACTGCAACAGTGTCTTGATGATGACCAAGGATGAGCTTGTCTACACCTTTGCCCTTACCTACACTCCTGAGGCGTTTGCTGGCACTCCGATTACCCGTGCAGGTGGTGCAGTTATTGGAGTTCAATGCCACTATCAAAGGTTTCAAAATGTCAGCAGTAGTGCCTTGAAGCCAACTTGGGTCCCTTATGCCTCAACGGAGGCTGGTGAAGAAGTCTTGGTGTTCTCCCTGAAGCTCATGACTGATGACTGGTCCTATGAGAGGCCTTCAAACTCTTACTTCCTGGGTGACGTTATTAATGTTGAGGCATCTGTGAAGGTATACAACCACGTCC
>NZ_QODJ01000155.1:0-650 GCF_009935965.1 Pseudomonas sp. L13 | reverse complement strand
GAGATGGTTTCAACGTTGTTGCGCTCCACGGGAACCTCGATGAGTAACAACGTGCCACCGTCATGGCGCTGGATGGGTCGCCCGGTACGTCTCGTGGATGGCACCACAGTGACCATGCCAGACACTGCGGCCAATCAAGCTGCCTATCCGCAATCTCGTGGCCAGAAAGCAGGGTTGGGCTTTCCCATTTGTCGTTTGGTAGGAATCATTTGCCTGTCCAGTGGTGCCGTTTTAGACGCCTCACTGGGGCGCTTTCGAGGCAAAGGTGGCGATGAGCAGACGTTACTCAGAACGATGCTCGATACACTGAATCGAGGCGATATTGTGTTGGGCGATGCCTACTACGCGACATACTTTTTGCTGTGCGAACTGCGACGCCGCGGGATTGACGGCGTGTTTGAACAATACGGCGCCAGACGGCGCAGTACGGACTTTCGGCTCGGGCAATCGCTTGGGTCGGAGGATCATTTGGTTGAGCTGACAAAGCCCAAGAAGCGACCTTCTTGGATGAGCCAGGCTTCTTACGAAGAAGCGCCTGAAACACTGACAGTACGTGAACTGAAAACCGGTGGAAAAATCCTGGTAACCACTTTGAACTGCCCGCAGCAAGTGCCTAAAGCCGGGCTCAAATCACTGTACAAAGACCGTTG
>NZ_QODJ01000154.1:339-667 GCF_009935965.1 Pseudomonas sp. L13 | reverse complement strand
CTCCGAATTTGAAGCTTGTACATGACAAGACTGCTTTCCATTGCACCTGGAACGCATACGCGCAGTCTGATCAGAGTTACAGTGGGTTGAAGTTGCGAATTTATGAGGACAGGTTGCAAGATTCCGCCGTCCATAATTGGCATAATAAACGGAAATAACACCTTTCCCACAGGTAATGTCAGCTCTGAAACCTTCACAAGTTATGTGCTGCTTAGGTTTGAGACATTCATAAGATACTTCCAGGTATTTATAGGTCCCAAAACAGGGATCATTGAAAACGGAGTTCACTGCTTGAACAGAACAGCTTTTTTTTCCATTACACTGTGTG
>NZ_QODJ01000154.1:0-302 GCF_009935965.1 Pseudomonas sp. L13 | reverse complement strand
GCCATCGTTTGGAGGGATGTTTCTGAGGAGCAGTGAACATTTGAGAGCTGCCCAGGAGGTTTCCCAGCAGAGCAAGTTCTGCCATTAGTCCGTCCATAGTTGGCACGAAGGACATTTATGAATCTAGAGCCACAGCTGAGGGATGCAGAGTCTCCTTCACAGGTCACTGATCGTTTTGCATTGCCACTTGCAGAGAGGAAACATGCATGTTGACACAGCAACAGCAATAAAGTGATTCCGCTTAGCTTTTGCACCAGCATGGTAGATTGGAACATTTGAACACAAACAAATCTGGACTTCTT
>NZ_QODJ01000153.1:0-678 GCF_009935965.1 Pseudomonas sp. L13 | reverse complement strand
CTTCCTTCAAACAGGAGAATTAGTTTCGGTCCAGACTGGGTCTCATACATAGGCTCCTGGAGCGGACCTCGGAGCCGAGTACTTCACGGAATAACCACGACCGTCGCTCTTTGGGCACTGACAACAGAGAAGCGCCCCGCCGATGAGCTGCAGACCAGACGCGCCCCAGCCGATGAACAGAGACGCCCCCAGCTCGCGCTTCTGAGCCTCAGACAGAATGGGGTTGTAGAAGTCACTGATGACGGTGTGCGCGCACCAGCAGACCGGGATCAGGCACAGAACGCCACCCACCAGGAAGAAGACGCCGGCCGCGACCCCCACTTTAGCCTTTGCGTCCCGTTCTTCAATGCAGTTGGTGCACTTGCCTCCAGCGACGGCCAGGAAAAGTCCCAAGAAGGTCACGAGGATTGAGATGATTACAAGCGCTCGAGCTGCCTGGAGATCTTGTGGCAGTGCCAGCATGGAGTCGTAGACCTTGCACTGCATCTGGCCCGTGCTCTGCTGCACGCAGTTCATCCAGAGGCCTTCCCAGAAGGTCTGCGCGGTCACGATGTTGGTGCCAATAAACGCCGTCACCTTCCACATGGGGAGCGCGCAGATAATGATGTCTCCCACCCAGCCGAGGACCGCGAGGACAGTGGCCAACATCTGAAGTCCAGCAGATGCCATTATGTTTTT
>NZ_QODJ01000152.1:0-695 GCF_009935965.1 Pseudomonas sp. L13 | reverse complement strand
GTAAATGTTACAGTTTGTGTTGCTTCATCTGTATTTGTTGCAGCTAAACTTACTGTTGTTTCATTTTCAGTATCTGTTACATTTGCTGTTGCACTTGCTCCATCTACACTTACATTTTCAAAGTTTCCACCGTTAATTGCTGTTACTACTACTTCATAACTTTGTGAATCATTATATACATCTGAATCTTGTGTATCAATTGTTAATGTACCTTTTCCACTTGCATCTAAAGCTACTGTTTGTTCAACTCCATTTACAGTTACTGTTGCAGTTGCACTTGTATTCGCATCTGGTGCGTTTGAAGTTTGGATTGTAAATGTTACATTTGCTGCATCTTCATTTACATCTGCTGTACTTACACTTACTGTTGTTGTTTGATTCACATCATCGATATTTGCACTTACTGTTGTAGTTGTGTCTGCTGTTAATTTCTCAAAGTTTCCACCACTTACTTCTGTAATTTTATTATCTAATGTACTTGCATCTTGATATACATCTTCTGTATTTGTGTTTGTAACTTCTAATGTTCCTGTAGTTCCCTCAGTAATTGTAATATCACCAAGTGTTGTTTTTACTACTACTGGATCATCCCCTTCTAAAACTGCGTTTGAAAGTGTTGCTGTAAATGTTACAGTTTGTGTTGCTTCATCTGTATTTGTTGCAGCTAAACTTACTGTTGTTTCATTTTCAGTATC
>NZ_QODJ01000151.1:0-713 GCF_009935965.1 Pseudomonas sp. L13 | reverse complement strand
TTGTTGTCCGGTAGGCACAGGTTTTTCAGCTGGCCGCAGGCGTCGTAGCCGTAGCGCAGGGTGCCCCAGCCTTGGTGCTCGGCGGTGAGGCGGTTTTGGCGGTCGTATTCGTAGGCCAACGCCCACTGGCCGTCTTCGACGCTGAGGAGGTTGCCTTGGCGGTCGTAGGCATAATCGATAATGCTGTTATCGGGGAGGTTTTTTCTTACGAGGCGACCGGCGTGGTCGCGCTGGTAGCGGGTGATTAGCTGACTGTCATCGTCGCCGTATTCGGTTTTTTCCAGGAGGTGGCCGTTGAGGTCGTAGGCGTAGGCGGTGCGCTGGCCGTCGAAGCCGGTTTCCTGGCGGATCAGGCCGTTGGGGTGGTAGTCGAGTTGGTAGGTTTCGCCGGCTTCGTTTTCGATCTCGGTGAGGAGCAGCCGGGCGTTGTCGTAGCGGTATTTGACCTGGGTGCCATCGGCGTTGAGGCGGCGGCTGATCAGGTGCAGGCCGTCTGCGTATTCGTAGCGGGTGACGTGGCCGAGTTCGTCGCGTTCGGCGATGATTTTGCCGTAGGGGTTGTAGCTGAATTCTCTACAACCACCCCCGGGCTGGATCAGTTTCAGCAAACGCCCAGCAGCGTCCCACTGAAACTGGGTCTGCGCGCCGTGTTCATCCTCACGGGCGATTTGCCTTCCGCGGTCGTCATAGCGATAACGCTTGATCCCACCATT
>NZ_QODJ01000150.1:0-713 GCF_009935965.1 Pseudomonas sp. L13 | reverse complement strand
AATGGTGGGATCAAGCGTTATCGCTATGACGACCGCGGAAGGCAAATCGCCCGTGAGGATGAACACGGCGCGCAGACAGTCTATGAATGGGACAGCGTCAGTAGGCTGATTCGCCTCGTCTTGCCCGATGGCGCCACACGAGAATTCAGCTACAACCCCTACGGCAAAATCATCGCTGAACGCGACGAACTCGGCCACGTCACCCGCTACGAATACGCAGACGGCCTGCACCTGATCAGCCGCCGCCTCAACGCCGACGGCACCCAGGTCAACTACCGCTACGACAACGCTCGGCTGCTGCTCACCGAGATCGAAAACGAAGCCGGCGAAACCTACCAACTCGACTACCACCCCAACGGCCTGATCCGCCAGGAAACCGGCTTCGACGGCCAACGCACCGCGTACGCCTACGACCTCAACGGCAACCTGCTGGAAAAGACCGAATACGGCGACGATGACAGTCAGCTAATCACCCGTTACGAGCGCGACCACTCCGGTCGCCTCGTACGAAAAACCCTGCCCGACAGCAACGTTGTCGACTATACCTACGACCGCCAAGGCAACCTCCTCAGCGTCGAAGACGGCCACTGGGCGCTGGCCTACGAATACGACCGCCAAAACCGCCTCATCGCCGAACACCAAGGCTGGGGCACCCTGCGCTACGGCTACGACGCCTGCGGCCAGCTGAAAAACCTGTGCCTACCGGACAACAA
>NZ_QODJ01000149.1:0-716 GCF_009935965.1 Pseudomonas sp. L13 | reverse complement strand
TCATCCCCTTCAGCACAGCCTTTGGTGACACATTGGCCATTGGCCAGTCTGAGCTCCACCCTGAGAGGTCCAGGAGCGGCTACTGGTGGAGGTGGAGGAACGGAGTTGACCTCCACAACCAGAGCTTCCACAGAAGTTCCCGAATATCTACACTGGAAGAGAAACTCAAAATGACTGTCCCTTGTGATGGAACCATATGGTCCAATCCCCACTTCATACGATGAGGTCATTCGGTTTTCATACACCACATATCCACCGTCCTCCATCACGCTCGTGCCACATGCGGTCACAGGGAACTGGTATATAGCAAAGGAAGGTGTAGACCCCACAGGAGCACAAGGTGGGTCGTTTCCACCCAGTAGTTGAACCGAATCCAGACTCAGTCGAGGCAAGGTAACGTCTCGAGACACCACTACCACAAACTGACCATCTCTAATACACTGGACAGTCACTGCCCTCCCATAGAAACACTGCTGTCCGTTAAAGCAGCAGTTGATAGCTTCACACGCAGCACCACTGATCCCAGGTAGACCGCATTGGATCTGCTCAGAATCAGCTACAGCACATTTATCAAGTTGAACTGGCTTCTGAAGCGGAAACTGCGGCTTAGGTTGTTGTGGAACTGGCTTCTGAAGAGGGAACTGCGGCTTAGGTTGTTGTGGAACTGGCTTCTGAAGCGGAAACTGCGGCTTAGGTTGTTGTGGAACTGGCTTCTG
>NZ_QODJ01000015.1:0-93253 GCF_009935965.1 Pseudomonas sp. L13 | reverse complement strand
GTTGCCGGCTCGAGGACTTTGGCCTTGGCCAGTTGCTCAATCAAGGCTTCGGAGGGCTTGGGTGGCGGGACGTTGGCCTGGCGTGCCTCCACCCATTGCAGCTTGCCGTCCCAGGCCGGCAGTTTGGCCGGTGGTAGGGGGAGGATTTCATTGATTTCGGGGACTTTTGGGTTGGCGTAGGACGCGTTCGACAGTAGTGTTCCGATTTTCTCATACCGCTCGGCTCGCTCCAGGTCTTCTTGTTGGCCGAGGTAGTTCAGTTGATCGGAGGGAGGAGGGTTACGAAAGCCTTCTTCCAAAAAAGAAGCGGAGCCTTCCTCTCCTGCGGCTACGCCAAGTTGGAATGCTTCAAGTGCCTCCTTGTAACGCTGCTCATCTTGAAGATAAACACCCAACGCGAGGGCCGCCTCACCATGGCCCTGCTGGGCAGCACAACGATACATTTGGAGCGCAATGTCGGGGGCAATATCACTCGGCTCAAGTTTGTCGCCGACATAGTACTGGGCTTGTGCGCTCCCCTGATCGGCAGCCTTGCGGTAGTAGCGTAGCGCCATTTCCGGATCCTGTTTCAGCCCGGCGGCTCCCTGCTGCAAAAAGACTCCCACGAAGTAATAGCCTGTCGCTACGCCCGCGTCGATCAGTTGCTGGCTCATACGCAGGTAGGTTTCGCCACTGAGCGTGAAGCTGCCGCGCATGGCGCCGTTCTGCAAGTTGATATTGGCCTTGTAATGACCGTTTTCGGCTGCGATGCGATACAGTCGCTCGATCTCGGCGTCGACGCTTTTGTCTTGCTTGAGTTGGTTGTTCTTCTGCAACCAGCGGGCGTATTGGAAAAGCACATCAGTCTCGGCGGACGGCGCTGGGATCTGTTCATGCGCGCAGGTGAAGGCCAGTTGGGCTTTGATCTCGGTGAGCGGGTTCACATGGACGTCCTTGGTCGGATGGGTTGGGGCGCCACCAGTATCACAGGCGGCCAGCAGCAGGCTTGACAGCAAGAGGACTCGGCGCATCAGTCGAGATCCATCATGGTGGTTTTGTCGTAATAAAATTCGACAAGCGGGGCGCAGGGCCCCTTCCTCGTATTTTGGCGCCGTTTGTTGCGTCTGATGATCCTTTTCCAAGCCTTGAACGCCCCCGCCGGATCATCCAACGGCTCCTCCATCGCCGTATGCAGACTCCACAACTGCCGCCGTAACGCCTTCGTCACGCTCGCCCAGTCATGAGCAATATTCAGTTCACTGTCGACCTGCATGCTCCGGGTGTTGATATTGGCCGAACCATGGGTGGTGAACACATCATTCACAATCATCAACTTGGAATGGATATACACCGGCATCCACGGCTTGCCGGCCGGTGAGTCAGGCGCCACCAGCGAGCACACATGGACTTTCAGGTTGGGGAAGGTCTGAAGTTTGACCGGGCTCTCCTCGATCGCTTTGATCCGGTCATTGAGGTCAGCGAGCCGCAGGCGATTGTTTCTGGCGGTCTCCTCTTGGGCTTCCCTGGCTTTATCGCTCGCATGGCCGCCACCCAGGCTGTCGGTGATGCTCGTCAACGTGACCAGGGCCTTTTGCGCAAGGAGATCCCCCAGGTCCGGCTCCGCCGCCGCCGATTGGGCTTTCGCCTGTTCAATGCGCCGTAACTTGGTGAGCTCCGGAATGGTCTCGCCGCGCCCGAGGCTTTCGAGCATGCGCTGGGTGTTCACCGTGCCCTTGCCCATCCCGTCATCCGTGGCGTTGGTGATCACAAACAGGTGCAAGCTGCCATGCAGGGCGGGGTCGCGCCCTGCCCTGGCCTGGCTGGAGGCAACCGCCTTGATGAATTCGGCCAGGGGCGGCCAGCGAAAGTACTGGTTTTCGATGTAGATAAACTGGGTCGCATTGTTAATCGCCTGCAAGTAAAGCTGCTCGATATCGCGTTTGCCTTCTTGCGGCTGGGTGCGCAGGATCTGGGCCACCTGCGGCAGGCCGAGGGTACATAACTGCGGCCCTACTTCCTTGGCCTGGCGCGAGACGAGTAGATCTTCGCCGGTTTCCTTGCGCCAGGCCGTGGCGAAGTTATGGTGCAAGTGTTCGACGATCGGCCCGCTGACCTGGCTGGAGATGTCCTGGCGTGGGGTATTCCCGCGCGGCCCGGCATCGGGCGCGGGCTTGGTGTTCTCGGTGCGGTTCAGCGCGGAATGCGCGTCTGTGTCCCAGTACTCGTCGAGCATGTTGTGGCCCATGACGAAGCCAACAGCCTGATCTGTGAGTTCGAAGTCGACCAGAACGGTCTTTTGATGGTGGGATGCTGTCGCTGCCAGCGCGCCGATCGTTTTCAGGCTGAGCTGTCGATCGAGACTTGTGTGTTTCGCCAGAAACGCAATTTCGACCCTTTCTTCCCTGCTGAAGCCACGCCCGACAAATACCGGAATGCTGCGCTTCGCCCGAAGCGCGACCATATTGTCGGGAACCGCACAGGTGGCAAACCACTCGCGATCATAAGCATACTGATCTTGCGTGGCACTCTGGCCAGCGCGGTCTGCGATGCTGATCGGGCCTTTGCCGGGCAGATTGGCCTCGTCCGCCACGCCCGCGCTATTGAACGGCATCTCCCAGCCCAGCACACGCACCTCGACACCTTCTTTTGCCTTGTTCATCAGCAGTTCGCCGATGCGCAGGCCCGTCTTGCCGTCGCGGATGAAGTACATCGAGGGCTGGAAGCCCCAACAGAGAATCTCGATGCTTTTTTTAGCGCTGGCGATGGCCAGGTACACGGCCTTGAAAGCCACCTCGCCGTTGACCAACGGCTGATAACTGGCTGCTGCCGGCGGGTACTCGGTGTCCTGGACGTACCAGGGTGGGGTGCAGGTCACCTCCTGCGTATGCTGCAGAGCAACGGGCGATACAAAGTCTGGAGGCATTATTGAGTTTTCTCTTGCGTGTGAGTGGGCCCATTCATCATTGCTGTGTACAGGGTGCGGTGATCTTTGTGTGAGATGGGCTGACTCACTTCAGGGTTGGCCTGCGATTGATGGTTGTGCACGCCACGATTGGCCATCTGCGCCTGCTCGGTATCACGGTACTGCGTGGGCACCGGAATATTGAAAACTACGCCATTGGCCATGACCAACCGATAGTCCGTTGTCACAACCTGATGGTCGATTAACACTTGCCCGCTGTCGTCCATCACGCCTTGCTTAAGCAACCCGTTTTCGGCGTAGAGGGCATAAGGCATACCTTTCCAGCTTTGACTGGATGCGTTGGGGGCTTGCGGCACACTGAAGCGCAACGGCTGTTTGGATAGACTCTGTGGATATTCCGGATGCGTGGCCGTCATGCTCGCCGGCCCCAGGTAGTCAAAGTGCGCCGACTTAACGTTGTAATCCCCCAGGGTACCGGACTCGATGCAGCTCTGATCCAGGGTGATGTAGCTGCCGCCCGCGTTCAGGGTGATTTTCTTTTTCGCGACGATGCGAATTTCATCTTCGGTGCTGATGATCTCCAAACCCTGGCGAGCCATCAGTTCCAGGGTATCGTTCTGTGCCTGGATATTGACCGCCCCCTGGTTGGCAATCAGCTTGATACCCAGCTTGCGCACGAACAGGCTCACCCCTTGCCCCACGCCGATAAACAGGCGCTTGATCACGCTGATATCCGCCTCGCCACCGGCGTTGAGCATCAGGTTGTTTTGCGCCGCCAACTGCAAGTGTTTACCGCTGGTCAAGGCAATGCCCTGCGGAGCACTGAGTAATAAGACCGAGGCTTTGAGTTGATCGAGCTGGTCACGCATCAACGTCAATTGCGCCTGCACATCGGCCGGATCGGCCTTGGCAGCCTGGGCATCGGTGGACAGCCCATCCAATTGATCCGCAGCCTGTTGCAAATGGCCCAACGCAGCACTCATTTCCAACATCTGGCCGTTTGCGCGAGGCTGCACGTCAGCACTGATAAACATCCCTTTCCCACCCCGAATCGCACCCCAACCATCGGTGCGCAGTTCAAAGCCTTCGCCGCGTTTTTGCTTCTGAGCATCGACTAGGTGCCCAAGGTTGAGTTGGCTCTTGCCACTGTGTTCAGTACTGAGCTTGACGTGCTCCTGCCCGCGCAAGTCTTCCATGCGCAGCTTATTGTTGGCTGGCGTGCGCAGCACGTTGCGCGTGTAGTCGCGTTTACCCAACGTCACGTGGTCGACGTGTTGGCTGTCGTGCAATGCGTGGGCGATATAAGGCCGGTCGGGGTCGCCCTGTTCGAAGGCGATGGCGACTTCGGTGCCGGCCAGCAGTGGCAGGTGCAGGCCGTGGGTGTCGCCAGCGTAGGGCCGGGCCAGGCGTAGCCAGAGGCTTTCCTGGCCGGGTTTCCAGGTGTCGCGGTCGAACAGGAAGTGGACTTTGTAGCGGCCTTCGAGGTCGATGTGGCCGTAGGGGTCGTGCTCTTTTGGGCTGGTGACGCGGGCCGGGACAGTGCCGGCGATTTGCGGTTTGGGCAGCAGCGTCGGGCGAAAGCACACGGTTTCCGAGTACGGGATGGCCTGGAAGCTGGCTTCAAAACTGCGGTCGCGGGCGGCGTGGGTGGTGACTTGGGTGATGACTGCGCCGGGGGTGAAGGCATTGGGTGCGCCGCCGGAGATTTTCAGGACCTGGCCCGGGGTCAGGCTGGGGCTGCTGCTGATGCCGCTGAGTTGGGTCTGGCCGTTGAGGTAGCGTTCGTGGCGCAGGCGTGCGTAGAAGTAGCCGCTTTCACTTTGCAGGTCTTCGTCCTGGTCGTAGCGGTCGCCGATGACGTTGTAGGGTTCGGCGTAGTGGTAGGCCTCGCCGTAGGTGCCTTTGGCGCCACGGCTTTGGTCAATGTCGCCGTCGAGATAGGCGTTGGCCACGCGGTGGTGGTAGGCGCGGATGTTGACGTGTTGTTCCACCACCTTGTGGTTCGATTGCAGGCGCCATACGCCGTCCTGGCCGCTGCTGTTCAGGCCGGATTGCGGGCGGTATGGCAGTTGCACGTCGAACTGGTAGTGGCGTTGGTCGTCGTGGAATTCCACCACGTCGATGTTCAGGCGTTCGTCGCGGGTGAAGCGGTACCAGATGCCCACCTCGGCCAGCAGGCGCGAGATGAAGGCCAGGTCGCTTTCGCCGTATTGCATGACCTGTTCGCGCTTGGGGTATTCGCGTACCAGGTTGAAGAGAAAATCCTGGCCTTCGAAGTCGTGGCGGCTGCGCAGGATGCTTTCGACGATCTGCGGCACCGATTGGTGTTGGTAGATACGAAATTGTTTGCCGCGAGCCAGCAAGGCCAGCCGCGGTTCCAGGGTGATTTCGTAGCGGGCTTCGTCGAGGGAGCCGGACAGGCGTTTGAAGCCGGTGACCACGCCGTGCAGGGTGCGCAGTGGCTTGACCGGGGGCACCTCAATGCCCACGGCTTTGAGCGCGGCCATGTCGGGGCTCAGGCCGGGGCCGTGCAGGCTGAAGTTGGCGTCTTTGCCCAGCACGCTGTCGGCGCCGATGTCACCCTCGAGGCTGGTGAATTCGACGCGGTAGTTGAACGGCTGGCTCAGGCCTTCGTGGCCTTCGAAGGCCAGCACGTCGAGTACCGCATCCACGTTGCGAACCGTGAGTTTGTGCCGGCTGTGGTCGAAGAAGGTGCGCAGTTCATTGAGCATGTTCAGGCCTCCATGGCGACGCGATAGGTAAAGGGTTGACGCTATCGCGGGGGTGAGTACATGTCCTGCGAACAATTGTGAACGCTATCAATTGACAGGCGGGGTCCCCGTTGTGGTGATAGGTCACCCCGTCAACCCAATCTGTAGCCACCTCGACCACCACGTCGATGTTCAGTCGTTCGTCGCGGGAGTTACACAGGATGCTTTCGACGATCTGTGGCACCGATTCGTGTTGATTGATACGAAATTGTTGGCCGCGATCGAGCAAGGCCACACGCGGTTTTTCGAGGGTGATTTTGTAGCGGGCATCGTCGAGGGAGCCAGACAAACGTTTAAAGCCGGTGACCACGCCATGCGAGGTGCGCAGTTCATTAAGCATATGCAAGTCTCCGTGACAGTTGGCACAACCTTGACCCGGCCGCCATTAAATTTCCGTTAGCAGGACTACAACGTTATGTATCGCATCGACAATAGAAGCTATTGCTGACGTTGCTGCGCCCTCATAGCCATGAGTAAAAGAGGTAACGTTCAAAGTACTTTCAAGTGAAATCAGGCATGTGCGTCTACTGTGACGGTTTTTGCGCGCGCTCAAATCCTCTGTTCAACCTGAGACACCGGCAGCCATCGCTGGAGACGCTCAATTCAGGCATTCCACATAGAAAAGGCAGCGCGTCCCGTCATTTTTTTGCCTGAGGAGAGCCTGCAAGAATGCTGATTAAACCTAATGTTTAAAGAGTATTGCATTGAGTTTTAAAAAAGATCAAGACGTCATACATATTCAAACATCCGAAGTGTCTCGCCTGGCGACATCAAAGGATTACAACACACAAGGAAATTTCCTACATCATTGAGCAGCCATTTCGGATAGGCAATTATTTGACCAAGCGAAATATCGTGTTTGATACTCTTACTCCTACAACAAACAGGGAAAATTATTGTTTTCAAGTTGAAATTAATTCAACGTCCTACACACTTAACTGTCAGTTCGTACGGGAGAACAAGTTTTTTGTATGAATAGCCGAATAAAACTTCATTACAATTTTTCTCGCAAAACCTTGCGTAATCCAAAACTCGTTAGCGGATCGCCAAACTCCCGCTACCCCCCCCTCCGGCGCACGCGGCATTTGGCTACCCAGCACCCTTGCAGGTTCATACAAGCCTCTGGCCTGTCGCGCGGATAGTCTGGCCTTCTCACCGACAGGAAGGCTCAGCATGACTCACCTACAGCAACCCGCCCAACCGATAAACCTCGCGCACAAAGCCTCGCTCATCGACCAGCAATGGAGCCCGAGGGTGGTTGCCGAAATGAACGACTACCAGTTCAAGGTGGTGCGCATCGAGGGCGAATTCATTTGGCATTCACACCCCGAAACCGATGAAGCGTTCCTGGTGCTTGAAGGCGCGCTGCGTATCGACCTGCCGGATGGCCCGGTGTATGTGAAGCCGGGTGAGTTGTATGTGGTGCCGCGTGGCATTGAGCACAGGACGGCGGCCGAGGGAGAGGCCAAGTTGATGATGATTGAGCCACGGGGCATATTGAACACCGGGCACGAAGGTGGGGAACGTACGGCTGAAAATGATCGGTGGATTTGAACCTCGAGCCCAGCAGAGGCTGCGATGGCGGCGGTAGAGTCAACCTCTTCATTGCCCGAACCACCGCTTTCGCAGCCTCGCTAAAGCTCGACAGCTCCCACAGGGGACCGGTGGTGCTGGGCTGATCTCGCTCTGCAGGGCCATCGCGACGGGCGCAATTCTCTACAGCAACGCAGCCCAAATGTGGGAGCTGTCGAGTCCCAGCGAGGCTGCGATGGCGGCGGTACAGTCAACCTCTTCAGCGCCTGGACCACCGCTTTCGCAGCCTCGCTAAAGCTCGACAGCGCCCACAGGGGATTGGCTCAGGCTTGTTCCAGCGCAACGGACTTGACCGCCCGGTTGTGCTGACGCGCCGTGACCAGGCCGATAAAGGAAATCACTAACGCCAGGCCAATGGTCGAGGACACTTCGGTGCGATGTTCCGGCGTCACCATCATCACCCCAAGCGCCAGGCAGATGAACACGATTACCAGGTAAGTCAGCCAGGGAAACAGCCACATGCGAAAGGTCAGCTCAACCTTTTGCCGCACCAGCAACCGACGCATGCGCAGTTGCGAGATAGCGATCACCAGGTACACCAACAACGCAATCGCCCCGGAGCTGGCGAGCAGGAACTGGAACAGACCGGCAGGCATGAAGTAGCTCAGCAACGTAACGCCCGCGCCGATGATGGTGCTGGCGATCACCGCCGCTCGTGGCACGCCCGCCTTCGAGGTGATTTTAAGCGCCGCTGGCGCATCGCCGCGCTTGCCGAGGGAGAACAACATGCGCGAAGAAATATAGATCGAGGAGTTCATGCAACTGGCTACCGCGATCAGCACCACCACATCGACCATGAACTTGGCGTTGGGGATGTTCATCAGCTCCAGTGCGCGCTGATAGGAGCCCACGGACGCCAGCAGCGGGTCGTTCCAGGGCACCACGGAAATCACGACGGAGATCGACAGCAGGTAGAACACGCCAATGCGCCAGATCACCGAGCGCGTGGCCTTGGCGATGTTCTGCGCCGGGTTGCTCGATTCCGCGGCGGCGATGGTCACCGCCTCAGTGCCGATGAAGCTGAACATGATGGTAATGAACGCGCCCACCACTGCCGACAGGCCGTTGGGGGCAAACCCGCCGTGTTCCTCCATCAGGCGGCTCAAACCACTGGCTTCACGATCAGGAATCCAGCCCATGAGTACGCTGAAGCCCAGGCCGATAAAGCCGACGATGGCAATCACCTTGGCCATGGCGAACCAGAATTCGAATTCGCCGTACTTGGCCACGCTGAACAGATTGGTGATCACCAGCAAAACGATTGAGATCAACGCAAACAGCCACGCATCCACCTGAGGGAACCACTGATTGAGCACATGCCCGGCAGCCAACGCCTCAATGGGAATGACCAGCACCCAGAACCACCAGTACAACCAGCCGATGGTGAACCCCGCCCAAGGACCGATGGCCTGGTCGGCGTAGGTGGAGAACGAGCCGGTGTCCGGGCGCGCCACCGCCATTTCCCCCAGCATGCGCATGACCAGCACCACCAACAGGCCGGAAAACAGATAAGCCAGCAACACCGCTGGCCCCGCGGCGGCGATGGCATGTCCGGAGCCGACAAACAACCCCGCGCCGATGATCCCGGCGATGGACAACATGGTCACATGGCGCGGCTTGAAGCCCTGCGCCAGCTGACCGTTGGAGTCATTGCAGTTGAGGCTAGTCATTGTTTTTGTTGTTCTCGGGCGGCCAATGACCCTCACCTTAAGTGCCCGAGGCCAGGCACAAGAGCCTGATTACGCCATCATCGTGTCTGATATCGACATCCGCCCTGGTGGCAGACCGGGCATCAAGAAGGCCTACGCACAGTGATCGCCACAAATAGGCCGTTCAATGGCACTCTGCAGTTACCCCATAGTCTGTTGCTGTACCCCTATGCTCAGCGGAGCCACCCATGATCATCGTCCACCACCTCAATAACTCACGCTCGCAGCGCATTCTCTGGCTGCTCGAAGAACTCGGCCTGCCTTACGAGATCAAGCGTTACCAGCGCGACCCGAAAACCAACCTCGCGCCGCCTGAGCTCAAGGCGATCAATGCGTTGGGCAAGTCGCCGGTGATCGAAGACGACGCCAACGTGGTGATCGAGTCCGGCGCCATCGTCGATTACCTGATCCGCCGTCACGGCGCGGGCCGCCTGCAGCCAGACCCGTCAACAGCCACCTACGACCAGTACGTGCAATGGCTGCACTTCGCTGAAGGCTCGGCCATGCTGCCGCTGATGCTCAACCTCTATGTCGGGCGCCTGGGTGAAGCCGGTGCGCCGTTGCATCCACGTATCGACTCGGAAGTTACCAATTACCTGGGTTACCTGGACAACGCATTGGGCCAAGCCCCCTACCTGTTGGGTGAGGAACTGAGCGGTGCGGATATCCAGATGAGTTTTATCGGCGAAATTGCCAAGGCCCAGGGCAAGTTGCCGACATACCCGAACCTGGCCGCCTGGGTACAGCGGTTCCAGGCCCGGCCGGCGTATCGCAAGGCGGTGGAGCAAGGCGGCGAGTATGCGTTTGCCAAGTAGATAGGCCGCTGACACAGCAGCGCTGCCTGGTTTGACGGCCCGCTTAACGGATCATCTGCCACAGCGAAGCACCCACGCCGGTGATGCTCTCACCGGCAATCAACCCGGCCGCCGCGGTAATCGCAAAGCGCTGCGTCACATTCGGCCAGCGGCAGCTCACGCACCAGGTGAGCACCGCGCCCAGCGCCATCATCAGCGAGACCGAAGCGGGCAGTACAAACGCCAACCCCAAGGCGGCGGCGCTTGGCAGGTAGCGGCTGCGGCGCGCGGGCAGTGTGCTGTCGAGCACGCCCAGCACCACGCCGATAAAACCTGCGATGGCGATAGCCCAGCGAATGCTCGGCGACAGTGAATCCAAGCCATGGGTCAGGGTTTGCGCCACGGCTTTCCAGGTGGCGACGGCGGGGGCCGGCCACTCTTCGGTCAGCAACATGGTTTGCGGGTCGGGAATCAGCGCCAGGTAGGCGAATACGCCGACAATGCTGCCGATGAAGATCCCCAGCACCTGGGCAATCACCTGCTTGTGCGGCGTGGCGCCAATCGCCTTGCCCACCTTGAAGTCATTCATCAAGTCCGTGCATTGCCCGGCCGAACCGCCGGCGGTGTTGGCGCTCATCAGGTTGATGGGCACCTGCCCCGGCGCGACGATGCCAAAACTCAGTTGGGACAATTGCCCGATGGCGCCAATCGGCGGAATACCGGTGGCGCCGACCACGCGCGCTGCCACGGCGGCCAGGCAGATCGCCAGCGGGATGGTCAGCAGCGCCATCCACAGGCTGATGCCGAACAGCATCGCCTGAAGGCTCACCACCAGCACAATCGCCAAGGCAAAACCGGCGGCAGGCCCAGGCTTGGGTATCGTCCAGGCCGTACCGCCGTCGGCCCGGGTAGAGCGGTGCAACGCCCATAACCGAATCCCCAGGGACGCCAAGGTGGAACACACCATCAAACTCACCCCTGGCCACAGCAACCACTCCACCAGTGCCGCGAATTGCGGGCCACTGCTGCCCGCCGGCAGGCTGACCAAGCCTTGCGCCAATAGCCACGGCCCCGCCCCGCCCCAGGCCAACAGGGCGCCGAGCAACAGCGTCAGGCCCACCCGAATGCCGATGATGCCGCCAAACCCCAGCAACAGCAGCGACGGGTCCGAGGTGAATGTGAGGCGCTCCCACTGAGCACTCGGAGACCAGCGCGGCAAGGCCCATATAAAGGTGTCCAGCCACTTGACCACTCCTGACACCAATGCGGCGCTGAGCAGCACTTTCAGGCGGGTCGCGGCCTCGCGGCCGTGGTTGTAGATGTGCAGCAAGGTCTCCAGGGTGGCCATGCCTTCGGGAAATTTCAGCGCCCGGTCATTGAGCAACGAAGGGCGCAAATACCAGGCGATCCAGATGCCCAGGAAACTCACCGAAAACACCCAGGCGATCATCGGGATCGCCTCCAATTGGTTACCGGTGAGCAAGGTATAGGCCGGGATAGGCGCTACCAACCCACCGGAAATGATCGAAGCGGCGGCCGAGGCGACCGTCTGGTTGATATTGCTTTCATGCAGCGTCCACGGCGTGACAGAGCGACGGGCCAGGCCCTGCCAAATGGCATAGCCGATCAGCAGAGCAATGATGGACATATTGAACGACCAGCCAATCTTCAAGCCCGCGTACACATTCGAAGGCGTCAACAAAATACCGAGCAAGGCCCCGGTGATGACGGCGCGCAGGCTGAGTTCGCGCGCTATGGGGGCCGTCTCAGGGACGGTTGACGAGGTGGCGTGCATGCAGATTCCTTCCAGCAAAAAGACAGTGCGACCTGTTAAGTGAGCCCCGTCAGGCTGGAAGGTTCATCCAAGCCGCCACCAGCGCCCCGTCAGGGCTCAAAACGCCGGCAACATCCCCATGCGTCGTTTGAGCGCGAAGATCAGTCGGCCCAGGCTGGTGAACCGCGAGCTTTTCAAATCGTCCCAACGCTCGATGAACAACTGCCCTTCGCCATCCACCTGGATCGGGGTGGTGACCATCTCGCCATCTCTGGAACGGTGCAGCAACTGGTATCGGTCAGCGGGAAGCCGTTCGACCAGGAACTCACCACTTTCTCTCAAGCGCGCACCCGGCAGCGGTGCAGCGCCGACGAATGTCATGCTCAACTCGCTCTTGAGCGTGTCGATCAAGTCCTCTACCAGCAGGAAACGCCGTTCGTGCAACGCTGCAAAGTTCTCGATATAGAACTGGCCCACATTGTCCATTTTGATCGGGCAGGCGATCACCTCTGCGCTGCTGGCGTAATGGAACAGGTTCGCCTGCCCCTTCAGTGGTCGCTCGATCAAAAACTCACCGACCTGGCGCAACCGATTACTCGGCACTGTCATCGCCGAGGCGGCGGACAAGTGGGCCTCGGCCTTCAGCGCGCCACTCAGGTGTTCCAGGGTGAGAAACCGCTTGCCCTTCATCGAAGGCCACAGCTCAACAAACAACTGCCCCTGATCGTCGATTTGAATCGGCGTGGAAACGGCCTCTCCATGCTCGGAACGGTGGAGTACATTGGCCTGGGTGGCTGAGGGCTGTTCGATGAGAAAGTCATCGACGTTTCTCAGCCAGGCCCGATCAGGCTGGGTAGGCACCAGAGGCGTGGATTTGCCGACAATCCCCACATCCACTTTGAAATCACTGCGCATGGCCCTTACACCGCGAGCGCCGGCACCGCCCTCGACCAGCTCCCACGCCCCTGGGTGCAACGCGCGGGCGTTGGCCGGAGCCACATCGCGCACCGTCAGGCTGACGGCATCCTGCAATCGCGCCAGGCCCGGAACGCCGTGGTACAGGTCGGCGTGGGTCTCGCCGATCAGCGCCACCCATTTATGCGGGCCAACGCTCGCCTGGTCAGCCTTGATGACCTCATTGGCGAAGTAGTTGAACAGCTGGGTGCGGGCGTTGGGGGTGGCCAAGCCCTTGAGGTGATAACTGGCGGTGCAATCCAGGGCGCGAACCCGGATGCCCTGCTTGTTCGCTGCCTTGACCACCTGGGTGTAGGTGTCTTCGCCGCTATAACCGCGCATGTGCCCGGCATCTTGCCTGGCGAGATAACGCTTGAGGTTGTCCGGCATGGTCAGCGTGCTTTCAAAGGCCTCCAGCTCCAACTGGTGCAGGTCAGTGAGCAGGTGCTCCATGTACAGCGTCTTGACGCCCTGCTCCTTCAATAACGCCATGTAGTTTTTCAGGAAGCGCTTGCTGGAGAGGTCACCATGGGCTTCGCCGATGACCAAGCCCAGCCTGGTTTTGTAGACCTGCTGGATAAACGCCTTTTCACTGGCCACAGCGGCAAGGTCAGCGAAGTCGGGGCGGGCCGTCGGTGTGTAGCTGGCGAACGCCGCCCTGGCGGTGTCATCCAGACGCTCACGGGTAGCCTTGAACTCAACAAAGGCCTCCCGGTACGGGCCGCCCTGGATGAAGCGGCTGCTGGTGTCCAGGTCACTGGGGGTGCGCACCATATCGTCCAGGGTGCTTTTGAACGACGCAGGCAGGTCAAAAGCCGTGTAATGGGACGGTGTGGGCGCCACTGTTGAAGGGCCTGGGGCGTCTACGGTTTTCGTGGCCTGAGCCAGGGTCAGGTGGTAGTCGCCCCGCGACAGCGCCGCTGCGGACGTATCGGGTAGAACATTCAGCACCTGGCTCGGCGCGACATCGCCCACCCGCAGCGCCACCACCTGTTGCAGGTCGGCCAGGCCCGGCACCTGCGGGGTGCTGCCTATGCGGTTGTGATCGACCAGGGCAATCCAGCCTTCATTCGCCTCTCGAGTCGCCAGCATCTTGTGGGTGTAGAAGTTCCTGACGTTGCTGGCACGCGGGATAAAGCGCTCGCCCGTGGACAGCTTGAGCACATGCTCCATATGGTAGGACGTCGATGCATCCACGCCGTCGACAGCCACCTTGTGCTTGTGGGCTTCGAGCAGCAGTTTGCGGAACGTGAACGGCGCATCCTTGCCCCAGCCCAGGGCTTGATCGACCCGCGCCAAATGATCCTCGACCCGCTTCAAGGCATGGGCGAGGTCGCCCTTGGCTTGGCCATTGATGATCCTGAGTTTGGTGCGGAACACATCCGCCGGCAGGTTTTCGATGTACACGCGCTTGAGGCCCTGGGCCGCCAGTGCCTGCATCTCTTCGATGAGTAGTTGCTTGCTGGAAAGGCTGGCATTGTCGGCACCGATGATCAGCGCCTTCTTGAGCGGGAACAGGGTCGCCAGCACGGTAGAGGGGCTGGCATCCGGCGCCAGCGAGGGTAGATCGCTGCGGGCCTGCCGGGCGGGCGGTGAGGCGAAAAACGCCTCGGCATCCTGGGTCAGCGTTGCCACTTGCCGGGTATAGCGGTCATGCAGGTTGCGCATATCACCGTAGAGCATATTGCGTGCGGCGGAGCCTGCCACAGGGTCCGGGTGGTTAACGACCGCTTGTATGGCATCGGCATCGAGCGCCGACCGAAAGGTATGGCCGTGCTCGGAGGCCATCTCGTAACGGGCCAGCGGCGACTCCACCTCCTCGTGCAGCAGCGTGTATTTGCGGCGCCCTCCTCCTGCCACACCCGAGCGTACCCATCGCCCGTCGGCGGTCTGGTTGACCAGCCGTGCGGTTGAATGGACTTGCCCGGTGACCTGGTCATGGCGATACAGCACATGGCGCCCCAGTGCATCCGGTGTGCTGTTCACCCAGAATGGATCACCGTCGAACAGCACCGGGCGCAAGTCAGCGGGCGGGCGCGGCTCAATCGCCTTGATCAGCTCGGCTTGCCGGGTCGCCTTGAGCGGCGGCCTGACGGGAAACGCGTAGAACGGGCCTTTGAGCGCCGGGCGAAAATCAAACAACACCGCGCCGCCCAGGTTGGCCAAGTAGCCGATGAAATGTTTCAAGGCGCCGCTCTTGTCGCCCTGCTGATAGGCGCTGATGGCGAGCATGGCATCCTTGAACGCCAGCAAGCCGCCCACGCCCATGCTCAGCACCGGGAACGGGATGGTGGCGATGGCTGTAACCAGCTCCACACAGGTCCACAGAATGCCCATGATCATGTCCGTGCGATTGACTGTGGTGGCGGCCACATCGTCGATCTTGCGCTGCAGCACCATGTTGTAGAACTCATGGCGCAGGTCGGTCAGGGGCGTTGCATGGGCAATCGGGTCATGACGAGCGGGGCTCGGTGTCGTGCGGTTGATGGTCTCGGGCAACCCCTTGCGCGCCGTGTTCAGAAATTGTGCGATCCGTACCCGGGCTTTGACCGTCACCCGACCATGGAGATAGTCCGCCACACCCTCGACTTTTTTCAGCCAGTAGTTGAACAGCTTCGCCTCACGCACGGCGACGCCGTCGGGTGCGTTAGGGGTGTAGAGCAACACCGGGTTATTACCATGGCTGAACAGGTAATTGCCTATGATCCATTCGCCGTCGATGCTCAGTCGATGAACCTTGTAAGTGTTGCGGGTCGCGACCCGCGTGTCACCCAGGCTGTCGATGGCGCGCTCCAGCCAGGCCAGGTCGGCGCGGGCGATATGGCCGCGCAGGCAGCACTCCAGGGCCGCGTATTTCATCTGCAACTGGTTGATCGCCAACGTGGCGTTGCGCCGTTCGGTGTAGCCGGGGCTGTGGGCGCTTTGCAACGTTGCGCGGACTTCATCGACATAGCGTTGACCGATCCAGATACCGGTCACCGAGCGCGCGACCTTTTCCGGCGTCAAAAGGCTCAAATCGACACCCGTCGGCCCGCTGAACGTGGCCGCCGCGGAGAATTTCGGGTCGATGAAACCGACGCTGTCCGGGTAGCCGTCGCGAAACAGGCGCGTATAGGTCACCGCAGCCGGCATCCCGCCCAGCAGCGGCCAGGGCGCCGAGACGTACAGGGTGTCCGGGTCGACATCGTTCTGGCGGCGTCCCAGCAGTGCATTCAGGCTCAGTTTGGCCTGTTGGTGCACGAAGGCGTCGAAGGTGATGAAATTCGCTTCCGAGTCGGACCTGGCGTTATACGTGCTCAAAGCACCCGCGGCGTCCTCGGCGTAGCTGGTCAAGCGGGTTCGATCACTTGCCGGGGCGGAGCGATACCACAACGGCGTGCTGTATTCGTAGTCGTCCTGGGCCGCGCTTTGCGCATGCGTGACCATGGCGTCCAGGCAGGCGGTGTGGGTGCACAGCGGGCCAAAGGTCACTTCCTCGTGTTCCTTAGCGTCGGGCTTGAACCCCAACCGGGAGAGAAACGTGGTCATTTTCGGGCGAAAACGCACCGGGCATTGTTCCAGCACGTAGTCGCGCAAAGGCTGGCTCTTCGACTGGCCGGCCTTATCGGCCCAACCGATGATGTGCGTCTGGCAGGCGCGCTCACTGCTAAAGGCCATGAACTGTTGCGCCCGTGGAGCGCCCGGCGTACACAGCAGCAAGCGCTGGGTCTGGCCGTCGGCGTCTTCCTCGCGCAACAGCCACAGGTCGCGCAATTGCGCGCCGTGTATCAGTACCGTTTGGGCGCGCAGGCGCGGGTGCGTGCCTGCCCGCAGGTTTTCGAACAACTGATGGTCGGCCTCGCTCAAGTCGCCCCGCAAACGGGCGATCCAGGCGAGCAACACCAGGCGCTGGTCAAACAGCTCGCGGGCAGCCTGTTTCAGTTCAGGTTTGACCTGCATCTCTTTTTGCAGCACGGCAAAGTCCAGGCGCGGTTGCCGACCCAGTTCGCGGATGATATCCAGCACGCGCTGGGCAGTGAGCTCGGCGTGCCGACCTTGCAGCGCGCCACCGTCATAGACCAAGGATGAATGCGCCAGAAAGTCCGAACCGGGCTGCTCATCGCCAGTGTGCAGTCCCCAATAGCTGAGCTGTGCCAGGGTCCGCTGCTGCTCGTAAGTGCCGACATTGGCGACAGTACGGCGTGTGGTAATCAGCAGGCGCTGCAGGTCCATGTCATGAACTTCCAGCTCCTCATCCAGGTATTCGGTCAACTGATAAGTGGCCAGGTCCTGGGGTGAAGCGGCAGGCCCCAGCAGATCGAGGAAGGTGCTGCGGGCCTGGTTATACGCCTGGATACAATTACTCAAGGTGTCCTGCGCCGCCTGGCCTGCACTGCGGTACCAGTCAGGCAGGCTGCTGTACAAACTGCGCTCGAGCAATCGTTGCTGCCTGAACGCCAGGCGTGCCGTGAGGTCCGGGAGCGCCGCCTGTATTGCGTTATCCAGCGCGGCCTTCAACAACGTCGCGTCGTGCTTTGGGTTGTGCACCCCACTCAACGCCAGGTCGATGTCCTGGCGTCGTTTGTCGAGCAGGCAGTTATGAACGTGCTCGAACAGCGGCTCGCTGCTGATCGGTCGCAGGTGCAGCGGCCAGATATCGACAACGTCCAGCGCCTGGTAACGCACCGGCAAATGGCGCAGCCACTCTTCACGGCCTGCCGAACGGGCGAGCATCGCCTTGAGGCTCTGATCGAGTTCCATCAAGGAGTCGAAAGGCTCCAGGCCTCGGTTGGGCGTGAACAACAGCACCTGGCCGAGCGCTTGCCCGGAGGTCAGATTATTCACCACCGGGCTGGCTTGGCGCGTGAGGACAAAGGCCCCGGCGAATGCCACGGTCTTGCCCTGATAGCTGAACGTAAGCCCATACATGCCGGGCCGAAAAGCCGGCCCTCGCGAGCAGTCATCAATCATGCCCTGCTCGGCAGGGGACAGCAGGTAATCGCGCACATCAAGCGTGGCCTGTTGCACCAGCGCATCCAGACCGGCCGTCGAGGTGAGATAGCTGCGCCGCCCTGCTCCGTCCACCGTGCTGCTGTCGTCAAGAGTGTGCAGTTGTGTGTTGAGGTCCGCCTTTAACCCGGCCAGCAGGGCCTTGCCCGCGTCATCAGTGAGGTCGGCTTGATCCAAAGCCTGGTACAAGCTGCGCGCCTTTTTCAGGAACGCTTGGTTAGCGGCGACCAGATCCGTGTTGAGTTTTTCCAGGGCCACCAGCGCTGGGGGGAGTACCGCAGGTTGCGAGGTCTGGCCACGCAGGCCGGGGTCGATTTCAAACAGATGCGTGCGGATTTCCTGGAGCGTTGCAGAGGCGGGAACGGGCTTGGGCGTGCTCATCGGCACAGTCCTCATACTGATAGAGTGAACCATCAGCATGAAACGGGCACTGGTCGTGACGGCGGTAAATATTGTTCAGCGGTGAGATCGCAGCCAACACGTGCGGGTCAGCCCTGTGGACTCACTAGCTTGTACTGACTGAAATTACTGATGTGATCATCCCAAAAGCGAAGTAGACCTGGTAAGTGGGCGCCGCCAGTGTTGAAGGTTCAGACCAGGATGCGAAGCTATCCGTCAGTGGCCCATCCTTTTCACCGATACGTCACGGAAAAACTCGCATACCCGTTGGCCGACCCGGGCTGTGGCGTTGCCCCTTCACCGGTCTGGATGTAACGCGCCTGCAACGGCACTGTGGTCGTGCCGTTGACCACCCGCGTCAGCCGCAGCGATTGGCCCAAGTTCATCGGAGTGCCGTTCTCACGCAAGATCTGGATGGCTAAGCCCTGAGCGGTGGAGTCACTCGACAGGCTGAGGATACCGTTGGCCGCATCGATCACCGTCGAGCTTTTGTTTGCGTCGATCTGAATAGCGGCATAGTTGTTGAAAAAGTAGCCGTTGGTGTTCACCGGATAGTTATTACCGGCGATACAGGAATTGAGCGTGATGGCGAACGATTGCGCGGGGCTGGTGGAGTCCTTGCCGTTGAACACGCGTTTTTCCCACGTCCCCATGGGCACGTTGATCTGGTTGCCTGGCGCCGCTGGCATCGAGCAGCCCGCCACGGTCACGGTGGCGGTGAAGTTCAGGTCGAAAATAGCGCCGCGATCGGTCGAGGCCCTGGCGACCAACTGATTGATGCTGTGGGTGCCGGCCGGAATGTCGCCGGTTTTGACCAGCAGATAACGCATCATCGCCGAAGGCATGCCCACCGCGAACGAGCCGTTGTAGTTCATGCTGAAGGGAATAAAGCGCTCAGCGTTACCTGCAGGGCTCTCCCAGCCCGGTGCGAACCCCGTCATGTAAATGGCCAGGCCAATACCCGGTACGTTGGTTTGCAGCAACGCATTGGCCGGCACTCTCATGGTGTCCACGGGTATGTTCGTTGCCAATGGCCCCATCAGCGTCGTGCTGTAGGACGCCGGCGCGCCACAGGCCAGCGAGTCCCCAAAACTCAGCTCACGCAGCGTAAGCGCGGTATTGAGCGTACTGCCGATCGGTATGTCCCTGGGCGCGTAGACCACGCCACCGGTCAGCGTCAGTTGTTTGGGCGACCAGTCGCTGCCGGCCCATGTACAGGCCGCCATAACGGGCGCCGAAAACAACGCCAGCGCCAGCACGCCAAGGCATCCCGAAAGTCGTGAAATGAAATTCATGAGTGAAGTCCCGCAAATGAATAGAGGCCCGTAGCAGGGGCCGGTTATGAGAGAATTATCCAAACCAGCCTCCGTTCGACCTGTAGCTTCCATCCCGCCAGCCTGTAGGAAATTTCCGAGCATTTTTTTGCAAAGGGTTTGTTCCGCCCTGCCGGAGCGATGGGGCGACGGGTAATGTCAGGGAATGGGCGCTATCGCAACGCCTGCGGATGTTTCAGCCAGCACAACAGGTCCGGGCCGCTCATTGGCCGGGCGTACCAATAGCCCTGGCCCAGGGTGCAGCCCAACTCGAGCAGCTTGCGGTGTTGCGCGGTGGTTTCGATTCCCTCGATAACCACTGACATGCCCAGAGTGTGCCCAAGTGCCAGGGTGCTGGCGATCACTGCCAGGCACCTCGGTTCTTCTTCAAGGGTGCGCACAAACTCCGCATCCAGCTTGATTTCGTTGAACGGCAATTGACACAACCGCTGCATCGAAGAGAAACCCGCACCGAAATCATCGATAGATAAACGGCAGCCCATCATTCGCAGGTGCACCAGGCTCTCCAGGCTGACAGTGGAAGTTTCGAGCAGGCCGCTCTCGGTGATCTCGAAAGTCACACCGTGGCCGACAGCACCATGGCGGGCCAACAGTTGCTTGACGTTAGCGGTCAGCGTCCGGCTGGCCAATTGCCCGGCGTGAAGATTGAACGCCATGTTCACTGAAACGCCCTGGCGCCGTGCCTGCTCTTGTACAGCAAGGGCCTGATCCATTTTCGTGTACAGCCATTCGTCCAGCAGGCCAAAACGCTCCAGCGCGGGCATGAATACCGATGGCGACAGCACGAGTCCAGACGGATGCTGCCAGCGGGCGAGCACTTCGACGCCCTCGACGCCTCCCGTCACCAGGTTGAATTTGGGCTGATAGAACGCGTGCAGTTGCCGCTCGGCGAGCGCACGCCGAACCTGCACCTCACTGGCGACTTCAGGCTCTGGCTGTGCCGCCGGGCGTGCCTCAGGCATCCGCTGCAGGCGTTTTTCAAGCAGTTGGCGCAACTTGGGCCCGTGCAGCGGCTTTTCCATATCCCCTAGAAACTCCAGCCCCAATAATGACACCATCTGACGTACGGCCCGCCGAAGATCCGCCGGCAGAGAGCTGCTGATAATGATCGCCCCGACTTGACCGCCGGTGCCCACGCGCTGGATGAACTCCACACCATCCATGCCCTCCATCTGCAAGTCACACAGGGCAACATCGACCGGGCCGACCGCCTCTAGCAAGGCCAGCGCCTGGGCGCCGTCAGCGGCCTCATAAACAGTGGCGCACCCCAACTGCTCAAGCACCCTGACCACATAGGCGCGCTGAAACGCGTGGTCTTCAAGTACCAGGATACGAAGCGGAAGGCTGGACATGGCGGTGAACTCGGCGAAATGAGGCCTGCCATTGTTCCGCGCTTAAGGGAACTGCTAATTAGGAAGCGTCCCTATGGTCGTAGGAAATTTCCCAAGCGTTTATTCCAAACTCACATCCAGCTGAGCTGCTAGTTGCTCCATCGACTGCTGCACAGTGTCGACCGCCGCGATCAGAACGCTTGAATCCAACCCTTCGGTCGCCACTTCCAAGGCCTCGCAGGCGTCAATCAGCGCCGCGCAGTTGATGATGCGAGCGCCGCCCTTGACCCGATGTGCCAGATCAGCCAGACCTTGCATGTCATGCTGGGTAAACAATTGCAGCAACTGGGCCATGTCGCTGGCGTTGCTGGCGGCCAGATCGCGCAGCAGGCGCATGGTTGATGCCGAATCGCCACCTGCCAACTGCTCCAGCGCGCGGAGGTCGATCAACGTCGCAAGCGGTGTGGGCGGCAACGCCTCAGTACCAGGTAGAGACGCGTGCGCAGTCGCTAGCGCCAAACGTGCGTTCAGGTCCTTGAGGCGGATGGGTTTGAATACACAGTCGTCCATGCCGGCATCGGCGCAACGCAGCTTTTCTTCCGCCAGCGCATTGGCAGTGAAGCCCAGCACAAAGCAGCGCGGCAGCCCGCGTGCGGTTTCTTCGTTACGGATTGCACGGGCCAGTTCGTAGCCATTCATGATCGGCATATTGCAGTCGGTGATGACCACGTCGAACGTCTCGTTGCGCCAGGCTCGCAGACCATGGGCGCCGTCCTCGGCGTCGGTGACCCGGTGGCCCAGGTAACTCAACTGCTGGGTCAGCAGCAAGCGGTTGGCCGGGTAATCATCGACCACCAGGATATTCAAGGCTTCAATGCTCGCCTCCCACTCGGCCTGCGCTTGCGGGTCAAAGGCCTGCGGCTCCAATATCGGCAGATCCAAACGCACCTCGACCTGGGTACCCTGCCCCAGCGTGCTCTTCAAGGTCAGCGTTCCGTCCATCATTTCGCACAAGGTACGGCTGATCACCAGCCCCAGTCCGGAACCGCCACGCGGTGACTGGCCGTGGTTTTCAGCCTGGGTGAAGGGGCTGAACAAGCGGTGCTGGTCGTGCGGCGAAATTCCGCGCCCGCTGTCTTCGACGCGCACGCATAATTGCAGCCGTTGCTGCTCAGGCGCGCAGTCGGCCAGGACACTGAGGCGCACCTGGCCGACATCGGTGAACTTGATCGCATTGCTTAACAGATTGGACAGCACCTGCTTGAAGCGCATAGGGTCAATCAGTACGTCGACGTTGGTCAATGCCTGCATATCCAGGGTCAAGGCCAGGTTTTTCTGTCGGGCCAATCCGTCGAAAACCCGTGCGACAGACTCGATCAATTCACGCACATTCGCGCGCTCCGGCGTCAGCGACAGACGGCCGGACTCGATGCGGGCGATATCGAGGATGTCGCCGATCAGGTCAAGTAAACCCCGTGCCGCGCCCGACGCTACCTCGATAGACATACGGTCCAGCACACCCTTGTCAGCCTTTTTCATGGCCAGTTCCAGCATGCCGATGACCGCATTCATGGGAGTGCGGATTTCATGGCTCATGGTCGCCAGAAACGTTGACTTCGCACGGTTGGCATCGTCAGCTTCATCCTTGGCCATCTGCAGCGCCTGTACCAGTTGCTGCCGCTCGCTGATGTCGATCCAACCGGCGATCATGCCGTTGACGCGCCCGTCGTTGCCCCTGTACGGCAGCATCCAGTGATATATCGTCAGCGACTGCCCCGAGGCCATGGTCAGCGTGCGGTCCTGAATACTCGGCTCATCGCTGTCCATCACTTGCAGGTACGCATCGTGGTAGGCACGCGCCTGCGCCACATCGCTCACCACACCGTCAGTGACTCGCTTGCCGAGTACGGCTTGCATCTCCACGCCGAACGCTTGCAGGTAGCCTGCGTTACACGTCACTAACTTGCCTTCACGGTCACGCACATAAATAGGGTGCGGCGTGCCGTTGATCAGCACTCGCATGAATTCCAGTTGGTCACTGAGCGCCAGTTCGGCCTGGCGGCGCTTGCGGATGAGCCTGCGCAGATAACCAATCCATCCCAGCGCCAGCAGCAACAGTACGCCGGCGATGCCGAAGCCTTTGAGAATCGCACTGCGATTGCGCAACCAGTAGCTGTCGTCGATCACTACTTCGTTGCGCCAGCGATTGGTCAATTCGTCCATTTCTTCCGGGGGAATGCTTAACAGCGCTTTGTCGAGGATCGAATACAGTTCCAGGGAGCCACGATTGGTGGCCAGGGCAATGCGTGCCGGTACAGTGCCAACGGTACTGGTGACCTGCAGCTGATTGCGGTACTGGCGCGAAATCATGTAGCGCGCACTGATCAACGAGTTGACAGCCCCATCGACTTCGCCACGAGCCAGCATCGCCATGGCATCCACCGCATTGCGGGCCGGGATCAGGTGGACGTGGGGAAACTGCTCCACCAAAAACTCGCGCAGCACATTGCCACGCACCAGGGCCAGGCGTTTTCCCGCCATCTGGTCGAGGGTGTGATAGTCGGCACCGGAGGCCGTTATCAAGACAAAGGGGTTGGTGAGGTAGGGCCGCGTGAAACGCAAGTTGTTTTCACGCTCGATGCTTGGGGTAAACGCTGCCAGCAGATCGGCCTTGCCGCTGCTCACCAGGTCAATCAGGTCATGCACCGAGTCGGCCCGCTGGAAATCGAATTTCAGGCCGGTGCGCTGGCTGATCTTGTTCAATACATCCGCGCTGACGCCGCGGACATTGCCGTCGCCGTCGATAAACGTCAGCGGCAGGTAATTTTCGTTGATAGCAACGTTTACCCGTGGATGCTCATTCAGCCAACGTTGCTCGCGGATGCTGAAATGCAGGGTCGGCCGGCCCGGCATGCTGGCGCCACCGACGCCCCAGCGGCGCAGAATCGTCATGCGCTCGGAGGCGGGAATAGCCTCAAGCGCACTATTGAGCACGCGCAGCAACTGCGTATTGTCGCGGGTGACGGCGAACGCGAACGCCTGCACCTCCATACGCGAAAAATCGCTGAGCTGCACATTGTTGAGGTAGTTTTTCTTGATCAGGTAGTTGGAGCTGATCGAGTCGCCGAGGTAGACATCGGCCTGCCCGAACGCGACGGCCCCGAGCGCGCTCAAGGTCGACGGATATAGCTGCACGGACGCTTGCGGGTAAAACTGCTCAACGACCGCTTGCGGCAAATAGTGATACAGCATCGCCACACGCTTGCCCGCCAGGTCCGTGGACAGCGACTGGCTGTCGCCGATGCGCGTGACCAGCACTGGTTGATCATCGGCGTAACTCAAGGTCAGGGCCAACTGGGGATCGCTGGCTTCATAGCCATTGGCAGTGCCCAGTAGATCGACTTCGCCGTTCTTGAGTGCCGTGATCACTTCGGCGCGAGAATCGTAACGGCGCACCTGCACATCGACGTGTAACAGTTGCGCGATCAATTGCGCATAGTCGGCGGTGAGGCCTTCGTAGTCGCCGCTGTTACCGGTGATAGCAAAAGGCGAGTAATCAGGTGCCGATGTGCCCAGCACGAGACTGCGCTTTTGCCGCAGCCAGTGCCAATCGGGTCCGTCGAGGGTTGCCGAGTAGTCGTCCGCTGCCGACCGCCCGACCAGCCTGAACGCTTCGGCCTCGGCCTGGGCGAGCGGCACGGTGCCCAGCGCCACCAGAAGCACAAGGGCGACAAGGCCGGTCCTGAGGAAGACCATCTAGATCAGGTTGTTGCGATTGGCGAAATCGGCAAGGTAAACCACCGATTTAACGTTAAGTTTCTCGATCAGGCGCGTTTTGTAGGTACTGATGGTTTTATTGCTCAGCAACATCGAATCGCCGATTTCCTTATTGCTCATGCCCTTGGCCAGCTGTTGCAGGATCATCAGCTCTCGATCGGACAGCGTTTGAATCAACTCCAGATCAGTCGTCTCGATATCGCTGCGGCGCACCGAGCTCGTGGCCAGGTTGGGGAAGAACGTATAGCCATCCATGATGGCCTTGATCGCTTTGACCAGTTCCTCAAGCCCATTGGTCTTGGAGATAAATCCGGCGGCACCGGCCTTCATGCAGCGCATCGAATAAAACTGCGCCGACTGCGAGGTCAGCACCAGGACCTTGCACGGAACTCCCAGGCTGACGATTCGCGAGATGACTTCCAAGCCATCCAGTTTTGGCATCGTGATATCCAGCACCACCAGGGCTGGCGTATGGTCGCGGACCAGCTGCAACGCATTGGCGCCGTTGTCGGCTTCGCCGACCACGTCAAAACCTTCCTGCTGTAGCAACATTTTGACTGACGAGCGAATGAACGGATGATCGTCCACAACTATCGCTTTATGCATACAGACCTCTGTGAAAACACCGCCATACGAATGCCAAGCTCACGCCGAAAATACACGAGCGTGAGCCAATTGTAGGAAATTTCGCAATATTTGCTTCACCCACGGGCGAGCTTCATCTTGCCGGTTGGGCTGTACCCAACCATTGCAGCAGGTCCCGCCCGGTCATCGGCCGAGCCAGGAAAAATCCCTGGCCGGTCACGCAGCCCAGATGCAGTACACTGTTACGCACCCGCAGGCTGCTGATGCCTTCAATCACCAGGTTCATGCTCAATGACTGCACCAGCGCCTGGGTGGCCGCCACCATCGCGCGATGATCAGGCCGAGCCAGGTGGCGAACAAACCGGCCATCGAGTTTGATCTCGGTAAATGGCATCTCACACAGCGACTTGAGAGAGGTAAACCCCACGCCGAAGTCGTCGATCGCCAGGCCACAACCCAGTAGCCGCAGGCGTACAAGGCTGTGGCGCAAACTGGGTGCACAGAGCAGCAGGCCGTTTTCCGCCAACTCGAAAGTCAGCGTCGACCCCTTGAAGCCATGGCCATCGAGAGCGCACCGGATGTGCTCGACCAACCGGCCATCCACCAACTGCGACGCATGCAGGTTGAACGCCAATGTCAAACTCACACCCTGCTGACGTAACACGCCCAGTAGGCTCAAGCCCTGTTCAAGTAATTGCTTGAACATCTGATCGACCAAGTCATACGCCAGCACCGCACCTAGAAAATCTACCGGCAACAGCACGCCACGCGCCGGGTGTTCCCAGCGCACCAAAGCTTCGACAGCCACCACCGCACCGCTGCGCAGCTGTAACTGCGGCTGATACCAGGCGCGGAACTCCCCAAGAGCCAGGCCTTGACGCACTTCGTATTCACTCGGCAATGGGCGTATCAGGTCGCTGCGCGCCAGGTCGAGATTCTCCGGACCTCGCTTTTTCATGGCGCGCCGCACATCGCGCTCATCACCCGATACCCGTCAACCACTGGGGCCTTGCTGATATCAAGCACAATCGAGCAGCGTTGCGAGGCTTTTTCGCCCCACTTCATGCTGTACAGCGTGCCTTCATTGACCGACAACAATACCTGGCCGGCCTGCCCCACCACCCCGACGCCAATGCCTTTTTCATCCATCACCGTGGTGCCGAACGGCAACAGCGAACCGTCCTTGAGGCTTACATTGAGCAGGACTTTCTCCGAACGGCTGGCAGTGAAGCTGGCCTTGACCACGGCGCCACGGCGCGGCACTACATTCGTCACCCCCTCATCAATATCCACACGGGTATCCAGTTCGCTGGTATCGAGTGCCACGCGGTTTTTGCGATAAGGCGTCACGTAGGGCACCAATGCATAGCCCTTGCTGTTCGTGAGGGTGCCAGGCGCGTTGAGCACGCCGACGTCCGGTGTGTCCTTGACCTCTACCAGCGCCACCGTTTCGCCCAGGATTTGACCGAACTCTACGCCGTCGGCGTGCGCCAACACCGAGCCCGCCGCACTCACCGAGGTCTGACGGTAGTTGCTGCCGACACTGACCCCTGCGCCCAATTGTGCGAACGGCGCGCGGTAGCCAACCAAGGCCGAACCATTGTTGCCGCCACTCTCGGTGCGGTTGGCGTTGACGTTGTAGGTCACCGCGCCGTTGTTGCCGCTCACACCGGCGCGCTGATCCAGGCTACCGTCGTTGTTTCGGGTGACGGAATAGGTGCCGGTGCTGCGCGTCTGACCGAGGGGCATCGACACGGTGAACACCAACTGGTTGTTCTGCCCATAGTTGTCGGTCAGCGTTTTACTGGCGTAGACGCCATAAGAAACATTTTTGTACTGGGTATTGAAACCGACTTGCAGCTGTTTGTCCTGGCGTGAAGAGCCCCAATAATTCTGCTTGCTCATATTCAGATAGAACGAGCCGTAGCGGTCCAGTGCCTGGTTGACACTGGCCTCGAGCTTGCTGCGTTTGGAAAAGCGGTTGTAGTCGCTATTCGGCTCCTGCAGGCGCACGGCCTCGTCGAAATCACGATAGCCTTCGGTCGAATAACGATACCCGGCAAAACGCACCGATGTGCCGGTCTCGAACGCCTTGCCGTAACGCACGCCAACGCTCTGACCGTTCTGCTGGGAACCTTGCGCACTGACGGCCTTCGGCACTTCGGTGCGGGCTTGGGTCACATCGACGGACACCGCACCCAGGCTGCCCAGGCTCTTGCCGACGCCAGCCACGCCGGCGCGGTAGAAATCGGCACCCAACAAGCCGCCATACACCGTCAGGTCAAATGGCAACCCATAAGCCAACGAAGCTTGTGCGAAGGCTGGCCGCTGGCCGCCATCAACGGCGTTGTATTGCCCGGCGGTCAGGCTGTAGCGCCAGGTATTTTCCCGCAGCATGTTGCCCAGCGTCGCGTAGGGCTGGGTGAAGCGCCGCTCGCGGCCGTCGGCCTCGGTGATGATGATCTCCAGATCGCCACTGCCCGAGGCGGCGTTGAGGTCATCAATCTCGAAAGCGCCCGGCGCGACATAAGTGGTGTAGAGCGAATAGCCGTTCTGCCGCACTTCGACCTTGGCCTGGGTTTCGGCAATGCCGCGGATCACAGGCGCGTAGCCCTGCATCGAGTCCGGTAACATGCCCATATCGGATGCCACCTGCACGCCGCGAAAAGGAATGCTGTCGAAGACATCGCCCGGCGTGAAGCTTTCGCCCGCCGTCAGGGTGCCCTTGATCGCAGTGAGATCACGCTGTGCGTAGGTATTACTGCGCTGCCATTCACGCTTGCCTTCTTCGTCCTGGCGAAACGATGAGCTGCTGCGAAAACGCCAGTTCCCCAGGTTGAAACCGCCACTGGTGTACAGGCTGTATTGGGTGCCATTGCCCCTAGCATTGGACTGGGTCTGCGCCGCCGAAAACTGGTAGTTGAGCATCGCGGCGTTGATCCCTCGATCCCAATCCCGCGGGGCGACATAACCGGCCGCATCACGGCGCAACGCGATCTGCGGCACGCTGATGTCCAGGGCCAGTCGGTTGGCGTCGAAGCTGACCGAAGCGCCCTCTACCATGCCCGCCAGGTCAATGCATGTCGGCAGTGCTTCACCAGGCACCTGGAACGCATCCAGTTTGACCCCAAGCTCCCTGAGAAACGCTGCCGACAAACACGCACGAACCTCGCCACTTTTTGCATCCGGTGCGAAGGTCATATCGCGTCGGTCGAAAAAGCTCTGATTCAGGCGAACCACGACCGGATAGGTCCCCGGCCCGATACTGGCGCTGTTGGCAACCGCATCGAGGTCCAGGTTCGGCCCGGCGCTGGTGCCGCCGAATGACTGCATGAAACTGGCATCAAACTTCGGCGCTTCATCGGCGTGCGCAAGGCTGCCCATCAACGCGGCCAGAACGGCGGCGGACAGGCGCAACGGCGTAAACGGCACGGGCGGGCAGTTCAGGGTCGGGGCATCGATTCGCATGACAATACTCAATACGCTGCCGTCACGTTGCATCAGCAACGCTAGGGCGTGTTCGCAGGGAAAAGGGACGAAAGCGTTTAAGGGGCGCTGTTCAGGGCAACGGTCGAGGGTGCGCTGTAACCGCCAAAATCGTTGATGGCAGAGAACGTCACTTCACCGTTGCGGCTGTTGAAACCAGGCAGCGGGTATTGCTGGCTGCTCTTCGGGGCAACCATTTTCGGCTCGCTGACTTCCAGCGATTGCGCACCGGCAGCCACTTTCACGCCAATGAACGAAACGTGAAACGCCGAAGGGTTGTTCACCACAAGCAGTGTCTTGCCCTGCTGCTGCACGAGGCTCCAGCGCAACTGCTCCAGCGCGTCCAGCGAATTGCCCTTGAGACCGGCCGGGCGATAGAACAACTTGATACGCGTACGCATGGCGATCTTCAGCGTGTTCTCGTCCGCCTTGCCCGCGACCGGGATTTCCTGAGCATTGAAATAAAACACCGACTCACGGTCCTTGGGCAATTCGCCCGGCACTTTCTGGATGCGCACCATCTGCTCTTTGTGCGGGTCCAGGCGAAACAGCGGTGGCGTGGCCACGAACGGTGTCGCAGTGGTGTTGTCGTCGGCCTCGGTATTGATCCAGGTCTGCACCGCGTAGGGTTGCGCAGTGGTGTTGCCAACGGTGATGGACGCGTCACGCTTGCTGCCATCGAACACAATTCGTGTGCCACCAAGCATTACGCCGGCCTGGCTGGTGCTGCCCAGCAGCGCGCTGCTCAAGAACACCGTCAGCAGCGCTGCGGTTTTTAATGAAGTATTGGTACGTTGCATTTCGAGCATCCTCTTGGCACGAGGGCCACAGGGCGGTCGTGCGGGGAAGCACAGCCGGGAATGATCTCTCCCGGCTGACCGTCGATAGGCGTTACTGGTAGTCGACCGTGAACGCCGCCTTGGCGTTGGCAGGGCCTGCGGTCGCGGTACCGGTGGCGATGTAGTTGGCGGTAAAACGCAACGGTTGGGTCAGGTCCAGGTAAGGCGAGGACTCCAGACCGACTTGCACGTCCTTGCCGGTCGCGTCCTTGATTTGCACGGCAACGTTGTTGGCCACGCCAGCTTCAGGCGTGAGGCCGATCCATTGGCCGTTGGCACCGGCGTTTCCGCTCAAGGACAGGAACTTGACCACGGCTTTCTTACCGGTGACGCTGCAACCTGGCGCAGTAGTATCAATGGTCAGCGTGAACGCACCGCCGCCCGCTATTTGCCCAACCGATGCCAGGGACGTCACAGGAACGCTGCCCAGGCCCACATCACCGGCGCCTGCCGAACCGTTCAGGTCATCGACTACAACCGGGCAGGTGTTATCGGTCACGCTGCCGATGAAGTTGATTTCGCCGTCCGCAGCCATTGCAGCTTGCGAAGCGCCCGCCAGAACCAGAGCCAGGGTCAAACCTTTGAGAACAAACTTTTTCATGATCACATCCACAATAATGAAGAGGTGTCTGCAAGCCTTTCTATAGGCCTTCAGACGGATCGACGTGGCAACCCGACTGCGGGATAGCGCGTTTCGTCTGGATCCATTATCGGAGTGCGGGGGGTACGTCTATGTAGGAAGCGTCGCCATGCTTGTAGGAAATTTCCTAGCACTTTCTACAGTGTTCAGCCGAACATTTGAGTGATCCATTCAATCTGCCGGGCAATCTCTTGGAGTTTTTCTTCGGGCACTTTGTGCCGGGCCTGTTCGAAGCTGACCAGCGTTTTCTGCTTCTTGCCCAACAGGCGTTGCCACTTCGCCAAAAATACAGGGCTACGCGCTTGCAGATGCTGCGGCCCGAAGTACAGCTGCTCTTCGCTGTAGATCACCGGCCCGGCATGTTCGGCAACGATAACCTCGTAATAAAAACGATTCTCCCGTAGCACCTCTTCGTGAAGAATCTGGTAGCCGTTCTCCATCAACCATTGGCGCAGCGGCTGCTCACCACCATTGGGTTGCAGGATCAGGCGCTCTCGCCCACTCAACCGCGCCTTGCCGCTGTCGAGGATGTCGCGGATGGTCTCGCCGCCCATGCCGCACAGGCTGATAGCGGTGATGTCGTCGCCCGCTTCGATGGCCTCCAAACCATTGGCCAGGCGCACGCTGATGCGCGGTTCCAGGCCGTTGTCGGCCACGGTACGGTTGGCCGCGTGAAACGGCGTGGTGGCCACCTCCCCCGCTACCGCCGCCGTGATAACGCCACGGCGCATCAACGCCACGGGCAGGTAGGCGTGGTCCGAGCCGATATCGGCCAGGCGGGCACCGGCCGGCACATGTGCGGCCACGCGCTCCAGGCGCTGGGACAAGGTGTGTTCGTTCAACGGTGGTTCCTTAAGAGTGCCCGGAAAATCGATCCCGGCTGTTGGTCAAGTGCAGCACCATGGCCGCCCGTGCAGCATCCGGGTCCTGGCGCTTGATAGCGTTGTAGATGGCCTCGTGTTCCAGGTTCGCCAACTGCCCCAGTTGGGCAAAGTCCGCGCCGCCGCGCTCGACGGCATTCACCTGGGTACGCGGAATCATCGCCGTGCCCAGGTGCTGCATGATATCGGTGAAAAACGTATTGCCGGTGGCCTCGGCGATCAGTTGGTGAAAGCGCTTGTCCTCCTCCACACAGCTGTCGTTGTTGGCCAGGGAGGCTTGGTAGTCGTCCAGTGCCTGGCGCATGTGGGCCAATTGCGCGTCACTTCTGCGCAGCGCGGCCAGGGCCACCGCTTGCACTTCCAGGCCCAGGCGCAATTCGAGCATGTTGCGCACGCTGGCGACTGTGTCCACGTGCAAGCGCAAGCCTGGCTGGGTGTGCGGCGCCAGCACAAAGGTGCCGATGCCGTGACGCGTCTCCACCAGCCCCGACGCCTGCAGCTTGGACAAGGCTTCACGGACCACGGTACGGCTCACCCCGTGCTCAAGCACGATGGTGGATTCGGACGGCAGTTTTTCACCCGGCTTGAGTTGCCCCAACTGGATGCGCTGGGTCAGCGCCTCGACCACACCCTGGGCTAGGTTGGCGGAACGTTTACGCACAGGCGGTGTGCTTTTAATCGGCATCGAGACGGGTCCACGGGGTTGGGCTGGGGGGAGCTTATCACCCTGAGCGCACGGGGCGACGGGTGGTGGCGAAAAACACGCAACTTGTATGACAACACAATCATTACACCTCACCCGGCCATGCCTTCGCTTTGAGAGAAGCGCCCACCCCGAGCCGTCACCAGCGAGTCAAAACCCAATAAAATCTGGCAAATAACCAAAATAGCCAATCTCAATACCGGCTTATAAGAACAAAAACACCCCTCACAGGATTGCGGTTTTAAAAAAACAACTTGTATGATGTCTGTCAACAAAACACCAAACCCGCATAAAAATAATCAGGGGGAGTTTTCATTCGTGAAGCATTCAAGCCCAGCCTCAGCCGCACCCGAAAGTGATTCAGCGCTCACCCGCGCCGTGAGCAAAGTGAAGGGCCATGTGCTCCCGCTGTTCGTGGTCATGTTCATCCTCAACTACATCGACCGGGTCAATATCGGCTTCGTGCGCACGCACATGGAGCATGACCTGGGCATCGGCGCAGCCGCCTACGGCTTCGGTGCCGGGCTGTTCTTCATTGGCTATGCGTTGTTCGAAGTGCCGTCCAATATGCTGCTGCAAAAAGTCGGCGCGCGTATCTGGCTGACCCGCATCATGTTTACCTGGGGCATCGTCGCCACGCTGATGGCGTTCATTCAGAACGAAACCCAGTTCTATATCTTGCGTTTCTTGCTGGGCGTGGCGGAGGCCGGTTTCTTCCCCGGCGTGATCTATTACTTCACCCGCTGGTTGCCCAGCGTGGAGCGCGGCAAGGCCATCGCGATCTTCCTCAGTGGCTCGGCGGTGGCGTCGTTGATCTCCGGGCCGCTGTCGGGCGCGTTGTTGCAGATCGAAGGCTTTGGTTTACATGGCTGGCAATGGATGTTCGGCATCGAGGGCCTCGCCTCGGTGGCGCTGGGCTTCTTTGTGTGGTTCTGGCTCGACTCCAAACCCCATGACGCCAAGTGGTTGAGCCGCGAAGAACAGGATGCGCTGGTGGGCGCCATCGATCAGGAACAGCGTGATCGCGAAGCCCTGACCACGGTAAAACCCACTATCGGCAAGCTGCTCAAGGACCGCCAGATCCTGCTGTTCTGCGCCCTGTACTTCTGCATTCAACTGACGATCTACGCCGCGACCTTCTGGCTGCCGAGCATCATCAAAAAGATGGGCGACCTGAGTGACGTACAGGTGGGGTTCTTCAACTCGATCCCCTGGCTGATCTCGATCATTGCCATGTACGCCTTCGCCTCGCTGTCGGGCAAGTTCAAGTTCCAGCAGGCCTGGGTCGCTGCGGCGCTGCTGATCGCCGCGGTGGGGATGTTCATGTCCACCACGGGCGGGCCGATCTTCGCCTTCGTTGCGATTTGCTTTGCGGCCATCGGCTTTAAATCCGCGTCTTCGCTGTTCTGGCCGATCCCCCAGGGCTACCTGGATGTACGGATCGCCGCCGCCGTGATCGCGCTGATCAATTCCATCGGCAACCTGGGCGGCTTTGTTGCGCCGACTACCTTCGGCTTTCTGGAGCAGACCACCGGCTCGATCCAAGGCGGGCTGTATGGCCTGGCCTGCACTTCGGTGCTCGCGGCCATCCTGGTGTTCTTTGCCAAGACCTCACCCTCTGCCGTACCGGGCGCGCCCAGCGGCGCCGCCATCAGCAAACCTCTTTGAACTCAGCCAGGAACGCGCCATGAATACCCCTGTAGTCACCCACTTCCAAGTCATCCCCGTCGCCGGCCACGACAGCATGCTGCTCAACCTCAGCGGCGCCCACGGGCCTTACTTCACGCGCAATATCGTCATCCTCAAGGACAGCAGCGGCAACACCGGCGTGGGCGAAGTGCCCGGCGGCGAGCGCATTCGCCAAACCCTGGAAGATGCGCGCAGCCTGGTGATTGGCCAGCCGATTGGCCAATACCAGCGCGTGCTAAACCAGATGCGCAGCACCTTTGCCTCGCGGGACGCCGGCGGTCGCGGTCTGCAAACCTTCGACCTGCGCATCACCATCCACGCCGTCACCGCCATGGAAGCCGCCCTGCTCGACTTGCTTGGCCAATTCCTTGAGGTGCCGGTGGCGGCCCTACTCGGCGAGGGACAACAGCGCGATGCGGTAAAAATGCTCGGCTACCTCTTCTATGTGGGTGATCGCAACGCCACCAACCTGGCCTACCGCAATGAGGCCGACGCCGATGATGACTGGTTCCGCCTGCGCCATGAAACAGCCCTGACCAGCGATGCCGTGGTGCGCCTGGCTGAAGCGGCCCAGGCTAAATACGGCTTCAACGACTTCAAGCTCAAGGGCGGCGTATTGAGTGGCGACGCAGAAATCGAGGCGGTCACCGCGCTAGCCGAGCGCTTTCCTGATGCGCGCATCACCCTTGATCCCAACGGCGCATGGTCGCTGAAGGAAGCCATTCGCCTGTGCCGTGACCAGCATCATGTGCTGGCCTACGCCGAAGACCCCTGCGGCGCAGAAAACGGTTATTCAGGCCGCGAAGTCATGGCCGAATTCCGCCGCGCCACGGGCCTTAAAACCGCCACCAACATGATCGCCACCGACTGGCGCGAGATGGGCCACGCCATCCAGTTGCAATCAGTGGACATCCCTCTCGCCGACCCGCACTTCTGGACCATGCAGGGCTCGGTGCGCGTCGCGCAAATGTGCAACGAGTGGGGCCTGACCTGGGGCTCGCATTCCAACAACCATTTCGATATTTCCTTGGCGATGTTTACCCAAGTGGCCGCAGCCGCCCCGGGCGAGATCACCGCCATCGATACCCACTGGATCTGGCAGGACGGCCAACGCCTGACGCGAGAGCCGTTGAAGATTGAAGGCGGTTACGTAAAGGTGCCGGCCAAGCCGGGCCTGGGTGTGGACATCGATATGGACGCGGTGGCCAAGGCTCATGAACTGTACAAAAGCATGGGGCTGGGCGCCCGGGATGACAGTGTGGCGATGCAGTTTCTGATCCCGGGCTGGGGCTTTGATAACAAGCGGCCTTGCTTGGTGCGGTAAATCGGCTTTATGAACGCTCAGCGCAATTTGAGCGTGACGCAAAAAATCCGATGCCCAAACAGGCATCGGATTTTAGTCAGATCAGAAGCTTAGCGGTTTGACCTCTGGCACGTCTGCCAGAGGCCCCTTTGCGCTACTGCTGATTGGCGACCTCCAGATCCGCCGCATCCTGCTCCAGGCCAGAGAGAGCAGTGCCATTGATCATCGGCCCATAACGGCGGCTGAATTCCCAGTTGTAGGGCACGTGGTCTTTGCTGATGCCGTTGTCCCAATTCACCGACCAGGTCATCAGGCCCTTGATCGACAATCCTTTGTCGTGCAAACGCTTAAAGGTATTGGTCACGGCTGTTGGGTTGATCACATAACCGGTGGCAGCCGCGTCGACGTTCGCGGGCAGGCCAATGACCAACTTGTCTGCCGGGATTCTGGTAAACCCGCGCGTTCCGCTCACCAGGCTTTCGGTGAGGTAAAACAGGAAGTCCTCTTTCATCGCGTCGTTGTTCTGGGCAATCCAGGCGCCGTTGCCCTTGTTGACCTCCTGCACCCAGATGCCATCGCCCCCCTGGTTGTAATATTGCGGGGCAATGAAGTCGTAGTAGCCTTCCAGCGCCTGGACATAACCGACGTATTTGCCGGCAGTGGTGAGGTACGGAAACTCCGGCGCCATGCTGACGATGAAGTGTTTGCCTTGACCTGCGTAGTGGTCCTTGACCAGTTTCAACGCGGCGGGCAGGACCGTCTTGTTGTCGGCGAAATCAATCGCGCTCTGTTCAAGATCGATATCCAGGCCGTCAAAGCCATAGGTTTCCACCAGGCGGATAATCTCATTGGCCAGTGGCTGTTCGTTGCCTTTATGCAGTTCGATGTGTGCATCGGCGCCGCCAAGGGATATCAGCACCGCCCTGCCCTGGCTGTTCAGCACGCCCACCTGGCGACGGAACTCGGCGTCGGACAGGTTGTACGGCTTGAAGGTTGGGATACCGTTGCCCTTCATGAAGGCCACGGCCACCACGTTGTAATCCTTTGGTATATCCACCAGGCTCATAGTGGCGAACTGGCCACGCTGGTAGCCATCACTCGGGCCGGCCGGCCAGTTGTGCCAGAAGCCCATGAGGATCTTTTTGCCGGCAATGCTCGGCATCAGCGAAGCGGCATCGTTGAGCGGCGATTGCAGTGAGGTAAAGTCAATTTTTGACATGTTCTAATCCTTCAGAACGTGTGGGTTTAACGGTGCGGACTTATTTGAAGTCCACATCGAAGGCTTGGTAGAAGGCGTTGCCGGTGTTGGCGACGATCCACATCAACACAATCACATGCTGGCCCTTTTTATTGGCCGGCAGTTTCACTTCATGATTGACCTTGGCCTTCAGTTCGCCTGCATGGCTGTAGTAAGGCACCTGGGCATAGAAGTCTTCAGCGAACGGCTGGGTTTCCAGTTGTGCGCGGGTGATGCGCTGTTTCGGGTCCCAACCATCCTTGGTAATCAGCCAGCGATAGCCACGGGTGGTGTGTGCCGCGGTGTATTCCCAGGTGACCTTGAAGGTCTGGCCCGGCTCGACATTGAGCAAAGGCCAAGTGAAAGCACGGCCGAGTTTCTTGGCCATTTCCTCGTGGGTGAAGTTGACGCAGTCACGGGCATCGGTCTTGCCACCGCTAAGGATGAAGCCGTCGGCAGGTGGGGTGACGCTGTCACTGTCGGTTTGATAAGGCGCCGGGAACGGACCGGCCGTCAGTGCCGGGAAGTTCTTGCCGCCTTCCATTTCATTGACCTGCCAGGGAGCCAGCAGGCCGAGATCCACGGCGACTGCGCCACGGCTGGAAGGGGATGTGACACGACCATGGCGAAGAGGTGTCTGGGTTTGTGGTTTGTTCATTTTGGGACTCCATTGATTTAATTAAGAACTCTCCTTTCTTGAAGGAGAGGACTTCAACCTAACGGAGTAGCTTTTTTTTGCCACCGGCCCATTTTTCACTCATTTTCGTTTCATGAGCACGCCGCCTCGAAAACACTGGACATACAACCAGTATTATGGAGAAAACCTTACTCTACCGGAGGTCGATTTCCTACACGACCAGGCGCACACGTCTCTATTTTCAATCAAATAAACCGTTCTTTTTTTGCTCCATCAGGTCTTGCCACTAACGGCCGTTTTTTTAAGTGTGGTCGCGGCAATCGGTTGCACCGTCAGCTCCACCCCTAATGCCAACATCAGCTTCTGGATCGTTTCATAACGCGTCTTTGAGCCGCCTTTCAGGGTTTTATACAGGCTCTCCCGATTCACCCCCGCCGCTTCGGCAACCTTGTTCACACCCTGGGCCTTGGCAACCTCGGCCAGTGCCTTCATAAGGACTTGTGGGTCATGGCACGCCATGCTTTGCGCAAGATAAGCACTGATGGTTTGCGGGCTATCAAGGAAGCGTGAAGCCTCATAGGCGCTGGTGCTGGATGTATCCAGCTCGAGGATCGGCATGTCCTCTGGTTTGAATGTTGATTGACTCATGTCATTGACCTCTCAGGGCATCAAGAATCTCTTTTGCCCGCTTGATTCCTCGTTTCTGGTCGGTTTTATCGCTCCCCCACAGCATCAGGTAAGCGGTGATACCCGTGCGCACAAAGTAAATCCTGTAGCCGGGCCCGACAAACACACGCATTTCACTCATGCCATCGCCTACAGGCTGGCAATCGCCAAAATTGTTTTCTTCGGCTCGATCCAGGCGGATCAGTACAGCCGTCTTACCCCACACATCCTTCATACCGTCGAGCCATGTATCGAACTCGGGCGTCCTGCCGATCATATTGGTCACAGATTCAAATGTAGCCTACTGGCTACTCCTCGTAGATGCCAGTGAATTTTTAATGTCGGTGTGCACCGCAAGAAAAAATCCTAGTCCAGCACCCGCCTAGGCAGCCGAGCGAAACTATTTGCGCTTGTGTCCCTTACATCAAAAGCAGCTGATCAGGGATCGAGCCGAGGGGTAGCGCCAGCCGAAAAGGGAGGGCCAATCAACGCCTCCCACATTTTGACCTGCGCCTGGCATCAGAACGCCAATGAAGCGCCGTCTTCAGGAATATCCACACGCCCCTCGATACCGTGTTGCTTGACGTAGCTGCGCAACGCCTCGCGGGTCAGGGACATGTGGTTGATGGCGTCCATATGCACGGCCACGATCTTCGCGTTTTTCGCCACCTGAGCGGCGCGCAGCACATCGTCCTCGCCCATGATGATCGAGCCCTCATACCCCTCCATCATGGCCTTCCCGGCATTGAGCACGATCACCTCAGGCTGGAACTTCTCGATGGCCTGGTCGACCTCTTTACGCCACACCGTGTCACCCGCCAGGTACAGGGTCTTGTAGCCGGGGGCTTGAAAAACCACGCCCATGGCTTCGCCCAGCGGCTTTGCCAGCGCCGGCACGGCATACATCTCGTCGGTGCCATGCTGGCCGCCGGTCTTGGTGATTTTGACGCCGCCAAATTCCGCTTCGTCGGTCAGCACACGTACATTCTTGAAGCCCTGGGACCGAATCAACTGCGCGTCTTCTTCATGCTGGGCAAACAACGGGATGTCCTTGGGCAACGCTTTTTGTGCAGCGTCGTCCCAATGGTCAAGGTGCGTGTGCGTGACGATCACAGCGTCGACACCGGCGATGACCTGTGCCGGCGACTCGGTTAAATCCACCAGCGGATTGCGCAGCTCGCTACGGTAGGTATGTTCGAACCCTGGGTAGGTGCCTTTTTTGGCCAGCATCGGGTCGATCAGGAAGGTGGTACCGCCATAGGTGATCTTCACCGTCGCGTTACGCACTTGCTGAAGATCCACTTTGTGGGCGGCGTCAGGGATGGCCGAGCCTGCCAGTGCAGGTGTTGCAGCTGCGCCGCAAGCGATGCTGAAAACCAGAGGGAGCGTTGTAAGTTTCATGAATTGAGCCCTGTTGATGGATCGAGGCGTTTATTCTTGCCGAACCCCGCGAGGGTCAACAGTGGCCTGAACGACAGATAGCGATATAATCGGGCCAACCGATTCAGCACCAGAGGTGGCCTGATGCCTCCCATCCGCGTAGCCGTTCTCGCCTTTGATGGCGTAAGCCTGTTCCATCTTTCCGTGCCGGGGATGGTGTTGGGAACCGCTCAATCCGCACCCGATGAGCCTTATTACCAGATCAGTTACTGCGCAGAAGTGCCTGGCATGGTCAGCAGTGACCAGGGCCTGGGCCTCTCAGTGAGCCTTGGCCTGGACCTGATGCACACCGCCGATGTGATCATCATCCCTGCCTGGGGCGATCAATCGGTCGTGGCCTCCCCCACACTCATCCACGCACTACAGCTGGCCGATGCACAGGGCAAGCTGATCGTAGGCTTGTGCCTGGGCGCATTCGTGCTGGGCGATGCGGGCCTGCTGGACGAAAAGGAAGCCACCACCCACTGGGCCGCCCGTGACGAGTTTGCGCGCCGTTTTCCCAGCGCTCGATTCAGGCCGGAGGCGCTTTATGTGTGTGCCGGCAACATCATCACCTCCGCAGGTACCGTCGCGGCCATCGACTGCTGCCTGCACTTGATACGCCAGCGGCTCGGCGCCGATGTGGCGAACCGCACCGCAAAGATGCTGGTGACCCCGCCACACCGCCAGGGTGGCCAGGCGCAATACGTGGAACACCCCGTGCCGCAACTCTCCAGCGAGACACACCTGTCGGACGTGCTGGCATGGGCGCGCACCCATCTGGCCAGCGACCTCTCGTTGGACGTGCTGGCCGACCGGGCGAAGATGAGCCGGCGCACCTTTACCCGCCGCTTCAAGGACGCCACCGGCACTACCGTCTCCAAATGGCTCAACGCGCAACGTGTGGCCAGGGCGCAGGCGCTGCTGGAAACCACGGAGCTGCCGATTGAATGCATTGCCGGCGAAGTGGGGTTTGGCACCGCGCTGTCGTTGAGGCAGCATTTTGCCGCGCAACTGGGGACGTCGCCTTCGGAGTACCGCAAGATGTTTTGCCTGGGCACGGGAGGAGTTGGCGGCTTTCTTGAGGATGAAGTCAATCGGGAGCTGCCCCTTGTAAGATGAGGCCTGAGCCCGCTGCTCTAGCGGCAATAGCGCGGTTCTATCCCCCTCCCGACATCGGAAGCGCTCTCCATGAAACTACCTGAGATCAGTACATTCATTGCTCAATGGCCCTCCCTTGGCCTGACGCAGCCTGCCGCTTGGCGGGTGGCTCAAGACTGCGAAAACCAGGTTCTAGCCTTGCTCTCACGCCTGGGCACGGGCTACCGACGCCACGGAAACTGCGCCATCCACGAAAGCGCCATTGTCGAAGAAGGCGCTGTGCTCAAGGGCCCAATCATCATCGGCGAAGGCTCATTTGTAGCAGCGGGAGCGTACCTGCGTGGCGGCGTGTATTTGGGCAGCCATTGCATTGTGGGCCCAAGCTGCGAACTCAAAAGCACCTTCATGCTGGCCACCAGCAAGCTGGCACACTTCAATTTCGTCGGCGATTCGTTGATTGGCGAAGGCGTCAATATTGAAGCCGGTGCAATCATTGCCAATTATCGTAACGAGCTGGACGGGGCGAATATCAAGATCCGTTACGCAGATAATGTGATCGAGACGGGGGTGAACAAATTCGGTGCCTTGGTAGGTGACGGCTGCAAAATTGGCGCGAATGCAGTCATTGCTCCTGGCGCGCTGCTACAGCCACACAGCCATGTTCCACGTCTGGGGTTGATTGACCAGTTCGCCCACGACTAAGCGGGGTAACGGCGGCACCCTGTAAACATGTCCTACAGCGCGCTGCACCACCTTGCTCCGTTGCCTACAGTTGCGTCAGAATCCGCCGGCTTGTGCGCTTGGATGGGCGTCTCTAAGGTGGCTCGGTCGCTGACAACTCAGTGATCGGGTTTAGTAGCCCGAGTGACAACATAAAGTGCATGAGCCTCATCGATCAGATGTTCTTGTCTGTGCTTGATGGTGGCTGTGCGCAGGGCGCCCTCGGGCGCGCCGGCTTTGTGTGTTTCCCCGGTCTACTAACCTGCGTACAGCCGCCACCCTTCGTTTAGTAGCGAAGAGGTGTTGGCCCTAAAACAGGTACAACACACATGTATAAAGTCACGCCTAACCCTCCAAACGATCCAAACCTCAAGCTTGATCACGCATCCCTTAACACCCCCGCGGAACCACCTCCCTCACCGCTGTTCAGCGTTGCCGACGCTGCCAGCAGCGAAATGCTCATCGCCAACAGCTACGAAACCTTTTCCTCGGTTACCGCCTTGCTGCTTGACCTGTCGGATGAACTGACGGGTAAACAGCGCGATATCGCGTTGGCGATTCATCAGTTAAGTGAGTTGGGAATGCTGTTGGTTGATAAGTTGATGGCGCGCGAGGCTGCTCTAGCGGCTGGTTAAACAGTCAATACCGCCGAAAACGCCGAGCTGTCGCGCCCCACGACAACTCGGCGTTTTTTTTGCCAAAGCAGGGGTTGACCTTAAAGCGAGGTTTAAGGTGAGCATGCACCAATCGGCAGGATTACTGGACTCTGGATCATGCTCAAAACCCTTATTTCTTATGCGTTGGTAGCGATAGGTGGCGCGCTTATGACATTTGCACAGGCTGAACCCGGCCCTTCCACGGCCGCTGCGAACAATCGCCAGATCCTGGTGATCATGACCAACCACGCCAGCTACCCCTCAAGGACCGATACCACGGGGCTGTGGCTGACAGAGCTGACGCATTTCACCGAGGTCGTGGAAGCGGCTGGCTACACGACGGTATTTGCCAGCCCCAACGGAGGTGCTGTGCCTCTGGACGAGCGCAGCCTCGGTTGGCTGTACATGGACAAGCCGGCGCGTGAGCAGTTGCAGTCCCCAGCCTTTCGCGCCCGGCTGCAAAACACGCTGCCCATTGCCGATGTCGATCCGTCGCAATTTCGCGCGATCTACTTCACCGGCGGCCACGGTGTCATGTGGGACTTTCCCGGCAACCTCGACCTGCAACGTGTCGCCCAAACCATTTACAACCAGGGCGGCATCGTCTCGGCCGTATGCCACGGTGTGGCGGGCCTGCTGGATCTGAAGGATGAACAGGGCAACGCGATCATCAAGGGCAAAACCATCACCGGCTTCTCCAATCGCGAAGAGCTGCTGTCGGGCATGAAGCGTGAGGTGCCGTTCTTGCTTGAAGACCGGCTGCTGAGCCAAGGGGCGCGTTACCGCAAGGGCTGGGTGCCGTTCACCTCATTTGTCATCACCGATGGCCGCCTGATCACGGGCCAGAACCCGCAATCGCCCAAGGCCGTCGCACTCGCCGTGATCACCGAGCTGTCCCACGAACGATAGCGCCTAGCCCCTCCCTGGAGAAGACCGATTGAACATCCCAAGCGCCGTTTTAACCGCATTGCTGCTCACCCCTTTTGCCAACCTTGCGTTGGCGGGAACGCCCGAGATGCCCAGCCCGAACGACACAACCCACATCGATATCGCCGGCCAGCAGGTACCCGTCGTCAAGGGCGGCTTGTACGACCGCTTTCGCTCCAATCCGCCGTTGTCGGTGATTGCGGCTGAAGTGCCTGGGGTGGATTTAAGCTGGTTCAAAGGGTTGCAAAAGCACAAGGTCGACATCGGCTTTGAATCCTACTCACCCAACTTTTACTACCAGAACAGTCGGGTAACAGCGGTCTATACCGCCGACATCGATAAGCTTCGGGCGTTGATGCCGCCGCAGGTACTGGCCGCCGTGCAGCCCTTGCAAGTCTGGCCGGGTCGCGGGTTGGTCGCGTTTACTGCGTATACCTATGAGCATTGCGATAACGACGCCTATAACGAAGTCGCCGTGTCGATCATCACCAACAAACCCGGCAAAGCCAACCTGGGCCCCTTCACGCTGGTGGGCCAGTCAATGTCGCAGGACTTTTGGGGTTATGTGCTCAAGCTGCCGGTCAATACCGAGCTGGCGCGGGTGCGCGGGGTGGTCGGTTACAACCTGCCGAAATGGCTGACCGGCATTGATCGCAAAGAGGATGGGCACTCGGTGGTGTATGACATTACCGATAGCCAGACTGGCAAACTGGACGTGTCGTTCAAGGCTAAAAAGCTTGAGAAGCTGTCCCGTGATGTGGACCTGGTCACCAGCAGCTTCACCAATCTCAATCACCACGGCCAACTGGCCTACGGGTATGCGGTTTCCCGCCAGCTCAGCCATGGCTCCAGCCGTGACGCAGGCTCAGCCACCCTCACGCTGGGCGATGGCAGCCTGTCCAATTACCTGCGCGACCTCAAGCTGGGGAAAATGGTGAAGTACGAATACGTACCCGAGTTCCAGAGCGCACTCTATGCGCCAGAGCCACTCGCCAACCTGGTTGGCGAACGCTGAACCTTGTGCGCCGGTCAGGCCCTCGGGGCCCGGCGGGCGCTTTTTCTTGTCGATGAGGCTGGAGCGACCCCTTCCTCGCGCAGGCGGTTAATCAGCATCTGCGCATTCTCCGCACAGGCCATGCCTTCGGGCTTGCCTTCGATGCCCTGGATGACGTTCAGCAACTGAGCCTTGTTCTGGGCCAGCCGTTGTTGCAGGACCTCGATTTCCTCGACCTTGTGCTTGAGCCCGCTGAGCAGCTCGTCATGCTGCCAACCACCGGCGCTGCGAGGCATTAACTGCCGGATTTCTTCCAGAGAGAAACCGGCCGCCTGGGCACCCTTGATGATCTCCAACACCGCCTCGGTGCCGGGTGCATAGTCCCGATAGCCGTTGGATTTACGCTCAACCGATTGGATCAGGCCGCTCGCCTCGTAGAAGCGGATGCGTGAGGCCGCCAACCCGCTGATTTTTGCCAACTCGCCTATTCTCATGTACCCCCCACAAAAAACCATTGACCTTAAAGTTGACTTTAAACCTAAAGTCATTGGGCGGCCAAGGCGGCAATGGGTGGACGGCACGCTTGCCAGACACGAATGGGCCGCAGTGGGTCAATCCAGCGCCATGATCGCGATTCGATCAGGCCATCATTTCATTTGGGAGAGGCGAACATGGGCTACGTCACCACGCGGGACGGTGTTGAAATTTTCTACAAGGACTGGGGCCCACGCGATGCCCAGGTCATTTTCTTTCATCACGGCTGGCCACTGAGCGCAGACGACTGGGACGCGCAAATGCTGTTCTTCCTGGGCGAAGGCTACCGTGTCGTTGCCCACGACCGGCGTGGCCACGGGCGTTCCAGCCAGGTCTGGGACGGGCACGATATGGACCATTATGCCGACGATGTCGCGGCCGTGGTCGAGCACCTGGGCGTACAAACCGCGGTGCATGTCGGGCACTCCACCGGCGGCGGTGAAGTGGTTCATTACATCGCACGCCACGGTGAAGACCGCGTCTCGAAGGCTGCCATCATCAGCGCCGTGCCACCTTTGATGGTCCAGACCCCGAGCAATCCTGGCGGCCTGCCCAAGTCAGTCTTCGATGACTTGCAGGCGCAACTGAAAGCCAACCGGGCCCAGTTCTACCAGGACGTTCCCGCTGGACCTTTCTACGGCTATAACCGCCCAGGCGCCAAACCGTCCGAGGGCATCATCCTGAACTGGTGGCGGCAAGGCATGATGGGCTGTGCCAAGGCCCACTATGACGGGATCGTGGCGTTTTCCCAGACCGATTTCACCGAAGACCTGAAGAGCATCCAGATACCCGTATTGGTCATGCATGGCGACGATGACCAGATCGTCCCCCATGAAAATGCCGGGGTGCTGTCCGCCAAACTGCTGAAAAACAGCACGCTGAAGATCTACCCGGGCTTCCCGCACGGCATGCCTACCACCCACGCCGATACGATTAATGCCGATTTGCTGGCGTTCATAAGGAGCTGATTGATTATTGGGGGGGCGGGTGACCGTCTCCCCTCTACCTGAACCGCTCGTTTCAAGTCATGCTGCGTCCTTCAATTCAATGATGATTGCCAGGACGGCGAAGGCGCGCGGCCACGGCCCGTGATCCAGCAGCAAGTGGTCACGCTGATCAGCGAGTTCCTGGCGCGCTGAACCGGTAGTATCATCCGCGCCTTTCCCCTTCAGGCAACGAAACATGAACCGCCAGAAAAAACTTCAGCAGCTTTTCAAAGCCAAAGCGAAAAAGGCCAGTGCCAAGCTGGCGCCTAAAAGCAAAGACAAATACATCAGCAAGGCGGACCGCTTGAAGCTGACGACCGAGGCCGGTCAAGAGCCGGTCACGGCTGTCGAGACGCCTGCTGAGTAAGGCGCATGGCTGAAGGGGTTGCCGCTTCGTATTTGCCCCAGATGCGCCGCAGATGCCGCGCCGAGCCAAAGCCTGCGCGCTCGGCGATGGTTTCTATGTCCAGGGCCGACTCGGCCAGCAGTTCACGGGCCACGGCCAGGCGCAGGCGATGCAGGTAATCCAACGGGCTGATGCCGACATGCTCCTGGAACAGGCGCGCCAGGTGTCGGCTGCTGGTGCAGGCCAGGCTTGCCATGCGGGTGAGCGTCCAGGCCTCGCAGGGGGCGGCGGCGATAGCGTCCTGCACGCGATGGAGCGCTGGGTGCAGGTGATTGCGCCCGGTCACCCAAGGCGATAGCTGCGGGTCACTGCCGCTGCGGCGCAGATACACCACCATGTCCCGCGCTACCGCGCACGCCAAGCGTGGCCCGGCCAGTTCGGCAACCAGTTGCAGCATCAGGTCGATACCCGCCGTGATACCGGCGCTGCAACTGACCGGGCCATCGGTGACGTACAGGCGGTTTTCCAAAACCCGGGCCTTGGGTGCGAGAGCCTGCAAGGTGGCACACAACGAATGGTGCGTGGTGCATTGGCGCCCATCGAGCAGCCCGGCCCTGGCGGCACTCAAGGCGCCGGCGCACACGCACACCAGGCGCTCAGCCGAGGGCGCGAACACGTTTTGCAACCACTGGGTGAGCTGATGGCTGGCCGATTCGAAAGCCTTTTGGTGGGCCTTTGATACGTTCATCGTGGAGCCCACCAACACCACCAGCGTGCCGGGCGCCAGGGTCGGTGGCAGGGGCGCCAGCCCGGTCAGTGGCAAGCCGATGGAGGTGTGCAGCGACTCCACCGGGCTGACGTACTGCAGGTGGAAATCCACTGCCGCCGGGTCCTCGGCTTGCGCGGCCAGGCGCAACACTTCAGCAGGCCCGGCCAGGTCGAGCATCAGCACGTTTGGCAATAGCACGAACAGCACCGGTACGCTCACCGTTTCACTCCGCCAGTGCCTGGGCGACCGTCACGATGCGTGCGAAGCGGTCATCGAGGACCAACTCCGTGCGTTCGCGAATCTCAGCCGGCGTATAGACCCGGCGGCTACGCGCGTGGGTCATCGGGAAGGTCAGGGTCGCCTCGCTGACAAAATCCACCTTGAAGCCGCTGTCCGACGCCTGCCGCGTGGTGGTCTCGCAGCATTGCTCGGTCCGGATGCCACTGATGATCAGCGTGGTGACGCCCATCTCCGTGAGGCGAGCGGCCAGAGGCGTACCGGCGAAGGCGCTGTGGTAACGCTTATGGATCACCCACTGTGGATGGATCGACAGCTCGCTCAAGGCCCTGACGTTGCCCGATTGCATGGAGAAATGCCCTTGGTCTTCAACATGGAAGACTTGTACCACCGGGATGCCTTGCTGAACACAGCCATCGATGAGGGCCTGCTGTTTTTCCAGGTACTCGGGCAGGTCATTTTCGGACCAGTAGGTTGAATGGCGGAAGGAATGTTGGGCGTCGATCACGATCAGGGCTTTATGACTCACGGGTTGTCCTTTTGGCTTGTGTCTATGGGGAGACGATAGAGCCATGGTAAGAACAACGCCGTGAGACCGACAGGCGCAAGGCGGACCACTTCAGGACGGATTCGGACATACCACTTTGTACGCCATGGCACAGCGGCTGCCGGGGGCGAAACCTTGGGCGTATTCAGCCACCAGGGTATTTTCCAGGCGCTGATCGGTATAGGGTTCAAAGCCCAGACGCAGATAGAACGGCGCATTCCAGGGCACATGCTTGAAGGTGGTCAAGGTCACCGCACGCAGTTGCTGGGTGCGTGCGTGGTGGACCGCCGTTTCCACCAGCCTGCGTCCCCAGCCCTGGCCTTGCAATGGCTGGGCAACCGAGACTTCATGGATATGCAGGTCGTCGCCAAAACGTTCTGCGCTGAGGAAGCCTTGGGGCCGGCCGTGGGTGTCGACCACCACCCAGCAGGTCGATAGCGCGATCCACTGGCGATGGCGCTCGACACTGATCGACGCAGCATCCGCCAGCCAACCCAGGCCTTCAATGGCCCGGAATGCTTGAGCAGCGCAATGCTCGATGGCGGGTAATAACCTGGCATCTTGCGCTCGCGCCAAGCGAATGTGAGCGCACGGCTCAGCAGCCACTCAAGGCCACCTGGGGTCGCTCACCCGCGAAGAAGAAGGGCCGCAAGCGCACGCCCACGCTGTTGCCGATAAAGGCCGCCACCAGCCATAACCAGCCATGCAGGCTGCCCGAGGCGATGCCGCTGAAGTAGGCGCCGATGTTGCAGCCATAGGCCAGGCGCGAACCGTAGCCGAGCATCAAGCCGCCGATCACCGCCGCGATTAATGAACGCAGCGGAATGTTCAGGCTGGGGGCGAAACGCCCGGCCAGGCCTGCGGCCAACAACGCACCGAGAACAATGCCGATATCCATGACGCTGGTGATGTCTTCCCACACCGGTGCAGCCAGGGCCTTGGCATTGCCCGGCATCTGCCAGAACGCCCAGCTGGCGACATCCACGCCCAGCCCGCTCGCCACCTTGGCGCCCCACAGCGCGAACGCTGAAGTAATGCCCCACGGCCGCCCGGCCAGGGCCAGGGTCGCGTAGTTGAGCAACGCCAGGCCAATCGCGCCCCACACCAACGGCCATGGCCCGCGCAGGAAGCGGCGCAGCCCTGGGTGCTCACTTTGTACGCCTTGTTCAAGTTGGCCGTGACGGCGTTTTTCCAAGCGCACGGTGACCAGCGCAATCAGCGAGAACACCGTCAGGCTCAGGACCAAAGCCGGCAGCACACCGAAGGTTTTGACGATGGAAACCGCCGGGAACGATGGCAGTGCAAACCACCAGTCGACGTGATGGGTGGCGATCAACGAGCCACAGATAAAGAACAGCAGTGTCACCAACATCCGCGCATTACCGCCGCCTACGGTGAACAAAGTGCCCGACGCACAGCCGCCGCCCAGCTGCATGCCGATCCCGAAAATAAACGCCCCGAACACCACCGACACACCCGCTGGCGCCACCAGCCCGGTCACCGGCTGGCCAAACAAAGTGCCCGCGCCCAGCGCCGGGAAAAACAGCACCACCGCCACCGCCAGCATCACCATCTGCGCACGCAAGCCGGCGCCACGCCGATCATTGATAAACACGCGCCAGGCCGAAGTAAAACCGAAGGCCGCGTGATACAAGGTCAGGCCGAGCGCGGCGCCGACCACCAGCAACAATACCTGGCGCGCGCCCACAGTGTTTTGCAGGAACAGAGCGCCAGCCACCAGGATGACAAAAGCGATCAGTGGCGCGACAGGCTTGCGCGCCGGCGACAGGGAAAGAAAGGTGCTCATGTGGATCTCGATTGGTTGGAAGGAGGCAAGTATAGCCTCAGAGGGATTTTGATCAGGTGGGGGCATTGCCCAAAGGCTCATTGTTTGACCCACCGCGTTCGCAGCCTCGCTAAAGCTCGACAGCTCCCACAGGGGCATGAGCAGGCCTGACTAACCCAGGCTGATCGACTTCCACGCCGCTTCAGCCAGCAGTTCGCGGTATTCAAATGGACTCTTTTTGACCTTCGCCGACAACCACGCACGCGAGTAACTTTCCGCCGCGCCGATAATCAACGAGGGAATCAGTTCTGCGGGCAAGTGGCTGAAATGCTCCTTGCGCCCTTCCCCGCTCATCCATTCCTTCAATTGCCGGTTGCGCTGTTTGTTGCGGGCAAGCAGCTCGTCCTTGAACGGGCCGCTGGACACGGCAAAGCGGCTTTGGAACACAAACCGCGCCCAATCCGGCTGTTCAGTCACCCATTCAACATAGCTGTACACCAGCCCGACGACGCCTGCGTGGGCAGTGTCCGCCGTTTGCAGATAGTGGTCACGCAGGCTGGCCTGGTCCTCCAGCGCCGCAAAGAACAGCGCAGCGACCAGCCCCTCTTTATTGCCGAAGTGGTGATAGATAGCGCCCACGCTGGTATCGCAACGCGCGCGAATGGTTTCGATAGAGGTCGCCTCGATGCCCACCTCGTTAAAACACGCCAGCGCTTCGCGCAGGATGATGCGCTTGAGGTCGCTGCGCCTGCCGGGGAAGGTGCGCTCGATAAGATCGGTGGAGTGCATGGGAGAGGGCCAAATCAAAACAGTTTATAGGCTGATTGCCCGGCAGAGAAAGCTCAGGTTGACAGGCAGAGAATTTACAGAATATTGTTCCGCTACAGAATATTATTCTGCAACTAACCCTTGAGGATATTCCGATGAGCCAAGCCCTGAGCATGTTCAATAGCGTAGGCCCCGCCGCATTCAGCAACCTGGCCTGCCAGATGGCCCCGTACTTCAGCACGATCACGCCCGAGATCGCCGAACTCAAGCCCAACCATGCGGTGGTCACTGTGCCGTTTCGCAAGGAAATCACCAATCACCTGGCCTCCGTGCACGCCATCGCGCTGTGCAACGCTGCCGAACTTGCAGGCGGCATGATGACCGACGCCTCCATTCCCGCCGGGGCGCGCTGGATTCCCAAGGGCATGACCGTGGAATACCTGGCCAAGGCGAAAACCGATATCCGCGCCGTGGCCGATGGCGGCGCCATCGACTGGCAAACCGCGGGGGACAAGATCGTCCCGGTAGAAGTGTTCGATGCGGGCGGCACCAAGGTATTCACCGCCCACATCACCATGAATGTGAAACTCGCTTAGGCACTCGGTCGTTCAGTGCCCTACCGCCGCGCAGGCAGGCCAGCTCACTCACCCGGTGAAATGCGCTGCCTGCCTTTACCCTACCGACTCCACAGCCCGCAGCTTCACCACATCAAGCATGACCGTAAACCGCTGCTGCTCACGAATCACCTCAATCTGCCAGCCCAGTTTTGCGCATAACTCACGCATCAACTGCAGCCCAAGGCCATAGCCAAAATCATCGGATTCCTGTTGTGGCCCCGCCTCCCTGATGTGATTGGCGATCATCAGCCGGGGGTATTTGAAGCGGATTTCCACGGTACCCTCTTCCGCGTATTGCAGCGCATTGCGCAGGAAGTTGCCGATCACGATGCGGCATGCGGTAGGAGGCAGTCGGCAAGGGCCGTCGTGGATGTCGATGCTCAACTCGATATCGCGGTTGCCGATCAGGTAGCGGTGTTTTTCAATCAGGTCGCCCACCAGTTCGCTCAGGTCAACGTCTTCTTCCGGCAGGGGCTCGGGACGTTCGCGGCTCATCCACAGCAATGTCTCGGCGATCAGTTGCATGTTCATCACCGAGCGTTCTATGCGCTGCAATGAGGGTGGCAGGGCTCCGCCCGATTGCAGAGCCAACAATTCGATTGTGGCCTTGAGCACCGCCAGGGGCGTGCGCAGCTCATGGCTGGTGTAACGCAACAAGCGGCCTTCTCGTTCGCTGGCGGCCTGCACCTGCTCAACACTTTTGGCCAGGGCATCGGCCAGCATATTGAACTCCTTAAAGCTGAAACCCGGCCGTGTGCCGGCCAGTGCCTCAGGGTCTTTGAGTGTGCCGGACCATTGCACCAGGCGCCCCAGCGGCCGAACCAGCCACCAGACCAGCAAGGCGATGATGATCAGCGCCGGCACGAATACCGCCAGGCTGATGAACTTGACACTCTCTATCACCTGATCGAAATAGGCGTCAGACAACGGCGTCTCCACCTCCCCGCCTGCTTCCTTATCGTGGTCGATGTCGTACATGTAGAGGGTTTTGCCGTCACCCAGGGGCTGTTCGAGGATGATCTGGAACGGCTCATCGTCGTCATCGGAATAGAGATCGCCGAAGATATTCACCGCGCCGAAGGACAGGCTCGGCGGTGCATTCAGCAACTCGCGCACGTCCTGCGGCAACGCCTCTTTGCCGATGACGCTGGTATAGAAGTAATTGTGAGGCGTCGGCGTGGCCGGGTTTTGCTTGTAGTGCCTGACGAAGTATTGGGCTTCCTCCTCCATCATCGCGCTGGCGGTATAGAACAGGCCGCGCACGGTGAATTCAGGCAGCAGCTTGCTGTAGATCACCAGCACCACCGCAATCAAACACAGGAAACTGCCACTAATCACCCACTTCAAGCTCAGGCCGTTACGCATGGGGTTTTACCTGTATGCCGACACCCGCCAGGGTATGGATCAATGGCCGGCCAAACGGTTTGTCTACCGCCTTGCGCAGCCGGTGCATATGCACTTTGAGGGTATTGCTGTCGGGCGGCTCATCGCCCCAGATTTTGCTTTCCAACCGCTCCCTGGGAACAGGCTCGGGACTGGCGCGCATCAAGTGCTCCAGCAAGGCCCAGCAGATGGGTGACAGATGCAACTCCTGCCCAGCCCGGCTGACTTTACGGGTGCTCAATTCCATGACTAGGTCGTCCACTTGCAGGCGGCTGGTCTGGCCGCTGCGCCGCAGGCTCAAGGCGCGGATCCGCGCCACCAGTTCGGCGAGTTCGAACGGCTTGACCAGATAGTCATCGGCGCCTGCGGCAAAACTGGCGAGCTTGTCCGGCAACGCATCCAGCGAGGTCAGCATCAGGATGGGGGTCTGGACGCCTTGCTGGCGCAACCCTGCGCACACCTGCTGGCCGTCCAGGCGCGGCAGCATGATGTCCAGCAGAATGACGTCGTAATGCTGGTTGAGCGCCAGGTTGAGCCCGGCCTGGCCATTGCTGGCATGGTCGCAGACGATGCCGCTGATCTCCAGGTACTCGATGACGGTGGTGGCCAGGTCCAGGTTGTCCTCGACCAGCAGCAGATGAATATGCACGGAAAAAACCCCTCGGGCAGGCAGTGCGCAGCGGTGTGAAGGATAGCGGAAGTCGGGCGGTTTCCCGTGATGTTTACCTGACGTTAACCCCGTACTGCTTAGGCTAAGGCTCTTCTTATCCAGAGCTCGTCACCGTCATGAACCTGTATTCGATGATCAAAGGGGTGCTGTTAGCCGTGATTTTTTTCACGCTGATGGTGGGCATCCTTCCACAGCAAACGCAGTGGGTACGCATGGGAGGCAATGGCTGGTTTCTGCTTGGCCAGAATGTTGAGCTGACAGGATCGTGTCATGTCGCCCGAGCGTCGTGATGAGATTGGCGCCAGCTATACCGGCCAGTTGGTCGCCTGCGTGGTGCTGGTTATTGGCGTGGCGGTGTCGATGGGTATCTATATCGCGCGCTTGAATGCGCAGCTGGATGAGCAACGCGACCTGTCCTCGGTGTATCTGCCCGACTGCCCTGACGGCCGCGGTGGTTTTATGGTGTATCCCGATGACAGGCGCAGCGGTGACCAGTGCTACACCGCCGATGATGAGGAGTCGATGGATGTCGACGAGGCGCAGCGGCTATCAGGCTCGAACCTTGCGCAATGGTTCGACCACATCCTGCCTGCGCTTCAAACCCCCAGCAGGCTCTAGATACGTCATGCCGTTCAGTGACCTCTGTAGGAGCGAGCTTGCTCGCGAAAAACGTCAACGATAACGCGTGCTTCCTGAATGAACGCGGCGCCTATGAGTTTTTCGCGAGCAAGCTCGCTCCTACGGGCCTATTGCTCTGGCCAACCGCCGCATGGCTGTTTCGATTTCATGGGCGGTCAAGGATGAATACCCCAACAGCCAACCTTGTTTCTTTTCCTCGCCGGCGTACAGCCGGCTGAGGCCGGGCATGTCTATGCATGCCTTCCGACAAAGCATACAGAACCTGGCTACGTAAACAGACGCCCGTTGCGCACGGAAATCCCCAGGCAATCTCTGCATGATCAAGCTCCAACTGATCGGAGGGGATCATGGGCACCGACGCAAACGGACGCGTGTTGGTAGTGGCCTACACCTACGGCGATCCCAATTTCGTGCGCATCATCAGCGCCCGGCTTGCATCCAAAAATGAACGACGCCAGTACCTGGAGCTTTGAGCCATGAAAGACGAATACGACTTCAATAACGCCAAACGAGGCGCTATAGCCAGCAACAAAGGTAAAACCCGTATCACGATCATGCTGGACGATGCTGTGATCGAAGCCGCCCGCGAACGTGCGCAGAGTGCCGGCACTGGCTATCAGACCGTGATCAACAATCTACTGCGGCAGGCATTGGTTTCCCAGGACACCTATAACCTAGCGCCAGCCTCGAAGAAGCAAGCCAAAACCTTGCAAGTCCTCAACAATGGCATCAGCGTCTCAGAGGTCGAAGCGTTGGAACAGCAGTTGATAACGCTCGCTGGAGAATTGAATCGAATGCTTGTTAATCCACTGCCTGCCAAATCAAAAAGCAAACCTGTCTGAATCGAAGGGCTAGAGTTGGCTTCTTGCGAATCGCCCGTCTTGGTGCGGAGTCAGCCTATGAGCCAAGGTTAGTGCGCGGTGAACCAGCTGGGGTGTAGCACAGGAAAATCTTCCTTCAGCCAATCCACAAATGCGTCGACCTGAGGCGCAAGATGCGTTCTGCTTGGATAAAGCACGGAAACCAGGCGAGGCTTTGGACGAAATGCCTTGAGCACTTCAACCAGTTCTCCGCTTGCGAGGAATGTCTCAACGGCAATTCCAGGCGCTTGAACAATGCCGAAGCCTGCAACACCGCATTGAACGTAGGCATTCGACTCATTCACGGTGATTCCACCCCGAGGCGTATATGGACGGTCTTCGCCGTCTACCGAGAAGTGCCAAGGCAGCGGCCTGTTATTTTGACCGGAAAGGAAGCTGACACATTGGTGGTCTACGAGATCTTGAAGGGTTATGGGTGCACCGCAGGCTTGGAGATAACCTGCAGACGCACAGGTCACCATGGTGGCGGTGCCAATTTCTCTAGCCACCATGCTTGAATCCGCAAGGTCACCAATGCGCAATACACAGTCGATGCCCTCGGCTACGAGATCTACCGTACGGTCGGTCACGCCTAGCGCGAGCTCGATTTCGGGAAATGCCTCGGTAAATCTCCTAAGGCTGTCCATGAAACTGTGCTGGGAAAATGCAGTGGGGATGTCAATTCGAAGCCGCCCTCGCAACGTCGATCCACTACGGTCGAACATGGAAGTGGTTTCTGCGATGGTTGCCAAAATCTCTTTGATGCGTTCGTAAAACCGCTCGCCCTCAGCAGTCAGTTTTACTTTACGCGTAGTGCGCTGGAACAGGCGGACACCCAGCGAGGCTTCCAGATCCTGAATGGTGCGTGTGACGTGCGGGCGTCCGGCCTGCATTGCCTCAGCGACTTTGGTGAAGCTCCCCAACTCCGCTAGCTTGGCGAATACCTGCATCGACTGTAGAAGCTCCATAAGTCTCTTCTCGGGAAGCGTGTTAACGGGATGATTGTTGCTGATCAGGATAACAATCCTGTTCGTTTCTGCACATTTATCTAGAGCCGCGAAACCTCAACAATGTCCTCAGCGTAAAGGAGGAGCTTTGCTCCCCCGCACATTCAAAATGGTTGGAGACAGAAAATGAAAGCGTGGCTTCTGAAAGATTTCGGCTTGGATAATCTGGTGCAGGACGAAACGGAAACCCCCGTGCCCCAAGCGGGTGAGCTGCTGGTTAAAGTAGGCGCTGTATCACTCAACTTCCGGGACAAGGCCATCGTTGACGGCATCTATGAACCTCACAGGGTGCCCAAGCCGCTGATCCCCGTCAGCGATGCGGCGGGGACTGTCGTGGCAGTGGGTGAGGGTGTCAGCCGCTTTGCTATCGGAGATCGGGTCAACTCACACCTCTACTCACGTTGGCTGGACGGCATGCCTGGGCCAGATGAACCCAACTACTGCTTCGGCTCGCCATTGCCTGGTGGTCTGGCGCAATACATGATCATCCATGAAGACAGCGCAGTACGTGCCCCCGACAACATGTCAGATGAGGAAGCAGCGACCCTTCCAATTGCTGCTCTGACGGCGTGGTATGCGCTCGTCGACTATGGCCAGATCGAGGCCGGCCAAACCGTTTTGGTTCAGGGTTCTGGAGGTGTTTCTGTGTTTGCAGCACAAATTGCTACGGCTTTGGGAGCCAAGGTTATCGTCACCTCCAGCCGTGATGACAATCTGGAAGCTGTAAAAAAACTGGGCGCGGTTGCGGGTGTGAATTATCGCACCACACCTGAGTGGGCAGAGGAAGTTCTGAAGCTCACTGACGGCAAGGGAGTGGATCTCCTGCTGGATGTGGCGGGCGGTGACGGCATCAATCAATCGATTGCTGCGACAAAGGCAGGTGGACGTATCGCACAGATCGGCTTTCTGACAGGCCAGACCTCTGCCTTGAACCTGATGCCTATGATTTTCCGGCAAACAACGATTCGCGGCATAGCCGTTGCTCCACGCTCGTCATTTGACCGAATGAACGAATTCTTGAATGAGCACAAGATTCGCCCGGTAATCGACCACGTGTATCCATTCGATCAAGCACGCGAAGCGTACGAACATTTGGCCAGAGGCGCCTTTGGTAAGGTAGTAATCAAAATCGCGTAGGACCAAGCGGCTTCAATCTCGCTCGCCCGCTGCGACGGCAGGCGCGTGAGCACGTCCTTCAAATAAGCATACGGATCATGCCCGTTGATGGCGTCATGGGAAGCGCGCTAAGCGTCTGGATTGCTGGGTCAAATCCCAAGCAAAAAAAAAGCCTGTATCTCTACAGGCTTTTCTCTATCTGGCTCCACGACCTGGACTCGAACCAGGGACCCAATGATTAACAGTCATTTGCTCTACCAACTGAGCTATCGCGGAATGCGCCGTATGTTACTGATTAAAAAGAAGAAGTCAAGCATCCTCTGACACTTTCCGTAAATCGCCCCCCTGCTCGCTTGAATACGACGGTTCCCTGGCCAGATCCAACCAGGCTCGCGCTGCCGGTGGCAGGTGGGCGCTGGCGCGCCAGGCCAGGGCGATGTGCCAATCGGTGTGGGGTTCGTCCAGGGGGATCAAGGCGATGCCGGGATGTTGGTGTTTGTGCGCCAGCATCCGCGGCAGGAAGGCGACGCCCAGCCCAGCGGCGACCAGGTCGACGATAAAGTCTATTTGCCCACTGCGGGCGGTGACTTTGGGGGTTACGCCTTTACGCTCGCACGCACTGAGGATCTTGGCGTTGAGGGCAAAGCCGGCTTCGAACAGGATGAACGGCGAGTCGGCCAGGTCAGTGAAGTCGATACGCTCGCGCCGGGCCAATGGGTGGCCCATGGGCAACACGGCGATCAATGGCTCGTTGCGCACCGGTTGGTAGTCGAAGCCTTCATCAACCGGTAGCAGCAAGGCGGCGAGGTCCACCTCCCCCGCTTCCAGGCATTCGCGCAGCCTTTTACTGCCGTACTCGGTCAGTTCGATGTCGATGCCCGGGTAGCGGCTGCGGTAAGTGGCAAACATAGCCGCAAACAACACACCGCACCCTACCGGCGGCAGGCCGATGCGCAGCACGCCGCGCTTGAGGCCGCGCAGGTCGTTGATTTCGGCCATCAGGTCGGTGCGTTCGGCGAGCATTACCAAGGCGCGGCGGTAGGCAATTTCACCGGCGGCGGTGAGTTCGTTCTTGTGGCCGAGACGATTGAGCAGTGGCATGCCCAATTCGTCCTCCAGGGTCTTGACCGCTTTGCTGACGGTAGACTGGGTGAGGGCAACCACTTCGGCCGCCTGGGAGAACCCGCCCTGGCGCACCACTTCGACAAACGCACGCAAGGTTCGCAGGTTCATCAGTATTCCTTTGGCGACTGGATGGCAGTGATAAAAGTTGTTTTCATCATGGCATAACTTTGCTTAGGGTGTAGCACTTTGCCCTGTGGAGACACCGTCGATGATCATCTCGTCCGCTTCCGACTACCGCGCTGCGGCCAAGCGCAAGTTGCCGCGCTTTCTGTTCGATTACATCGACGGCGGCGCTTACGCCGAGCACACGTTGCGCGCCAACAGTTCGGACCTGGCCGAGATCAGCCTACGCCAACGCATCCTGCGCAATGTCGACGACCTGAGCCTTACCACCCAGCTGTTCGGCACCGAACTGGCGATGCCGGTGATCCTCAGCCCGGTCGGCCTGACCGGCATGTATGCGCGACGCGGGGAAGTGCAAGCGGCCAAGGCGGCGGCCAACAAACACATCCCCTTTTGCCTGTCGACGGTGTCGGTGTGTTCGATTGAGGAAGTGGCTTCGCAGAGCCCGCAGTCGATCTGGTTCCAGCTGTATGTGCTCAAGGATCGCGGCTTTATGCGCAACGCCCTGGAGCGGGCGCAGGCCGCCGGGGTGACCACGCTGGTGTTCACCGTTGACATGCCGACACCGGGCGCACGCTACCGCGACGCCCACTCGGGCATGTCCGGCCCCTATGCGGCGCAGCGGCGCATGTTGCAGGCGGTGACCAAGCCTCAATGGGCCTTCGATGTGGGCTTGATGGGCCGCCCCCACGACCTGGGCAATATCTCTAAATACCTAGGCAAACCCACCCACCTGGAAGACTACATTGGCTGGCTGGCCAATAACTTCGACCCGTCGATTAGCTGGAAAGACCTGGAATGGATCCGCGAGTTCTGGAAAGGCCCGATGATCATCAAGGGTATCCTCGACCCGCAGGATGCCAAGGACGCGGTGAGTTTCGGTGCCGACGGTATCGTGGTCTCCAACCACGGCGGCCGCCAACTCGACGGGGTGCTCTCCACGGCCAAGGCGTTGCCGCCGATTGCCGAAGCGGTAGGCGATGACCTGACCGTGCTGGTGGATTCGGGCATTCGCTCCGGGCTCGACGTAGTGCGCATGCTCGCCCTGGGTGCCAAGGCGTGCCTGCTGGGGCGTGCCACCGCCTATGCGCTGGCCGCCGAGGGCCAGCAGGGGGTGGAGAACCTTTTGGACATCTTTGCCAAGGAAATGCGCGTGGCCATGACCCTGACTGGTGTCACCTCCATCGCGCAAATCGACCGTACCACCCTGGTCTAATGGTGATGGGTGCGGTGCACTTTGTTTACGAATAACCGAAGCGTTGTTTATTTGCGACAAGCAACTCGCCCCACCGAAACAGTCACGTCAACCGGGCCGGCGGCAACGCTGGCCCAAATCAGCCAAATAACTGGCGCCATGCTTTAACGGACTTTTCTTACTTAAAAATTAGTTAATTGATTTATAAGGATTTTTGCCAACCAAATACACTTGGCATGAATCTCGCTCTAGTACTGTTCAAGCAGGTTCGGCGATGACAAGACGTGCGGCAGTGCCCCGGGGTTATAACCCAAGGAAAAGCGGTTTAAACTGTTTCCAATGTTTTACGGAACTGACGGATCAGTAAGACGCTTGGCACTCGCCACTCTCATCCCGCCTGTAAGACAGCCCAGTGCTTAGAGGCCACCCGCTTATGAAAACCCCCACCCAGACCAACGCAATTGACTTTGACAGTGCCAAATTGCAACGCCTGGGATTTGGCCAGCCATCCTTACGCCCACGCCGCCCCGCCACCCTCGCCGAACTTCGCCAGCAACTGAACCAGCAGTTGCAGACCAGCCTGGAGCCGGAGCGCATCCTGGGCCTGTTCTTTCGTGAGGTACAGCGCCTGGTGCCGCTGGACGCGCTGCAATACCGTCACGCCGCCAGCGACCTGCGCCTGGAGTTTGGCCACCGGGGTCATCACTCCGTCAGCTACACCCTGAGCCATGAAGGCGAGCACCTGGGGGAACTGGTCTTTCGTCGCAACCAGCGGTTGCTTGAAGAGGAGTTGAGCCAGCTTGAACTGCTGCTGGTGACCTTGCTTTATCCGATGCGCAACGCCCTGCTCTACCGCGCCGCCACCCGCAGCGCCCTGCGCGACCCGTTGACCGAAACCGGCAACCGTGTGGCCATGGACCAGACGCTGCAGCGAGAAATCGACATGGCACGCCGGCACCTGCACCCGCTGTCGTTGTTGATGCTGGACATCGACCACTTCAAGAAAATCAATGACACCCATGGGCATGCCGCGGGCGATAGCGTACTGCGCGCCGTGGCCGGGGCGATCAAACGCCAGTTGCGTAACGTGGACATGGTGTTCCGGTTTGGCGGGGAAGAGTTTTTGATCCTGCTGTCCAATACCGGTCGCGATGCCGCGAGGATGGTGGGAGAGCGCCTGCGCCAGGCGGCACAAGCCCAGGACTACTGGGTGGAGGGCACGCGAATCGAACTGACCGTGAGCCTCGGTTGCTCGACATTGCTGGCGGCAGAATCGGCTGAAAGCCTGCTGCGCCGGGCCGACAATGCGTTGTATGTAGCCAAGCGCGAAGGTCGCAACCGCCTGGCTATGGCGGGGTAAAGTCAGTTGTGGCGAGGGAGCTTGCTCCCTCGCCACAGTTACCGCTACGCCTCGCTGGCGATGCGCACAGGACGCTCGCGCACGGCTGGCGCCTTGTCTTTCTCCGCGTTCTCTAGACGCATGCAGCTTTCCAGGAACAAGTGCATGTAGTCGTAGCTCTTGCACACCGCCTGGCGCAACTCTTCCTGCAAGGCCTTGCTCGCGTTGGTCCCGGCCAGGGTGCAGATGATTTCCAGGGCTTCCCAAGGGTGGGCATCGTCGTACTGGGCGTGCATCTTCAGCCACTTCATCGCCCGCTTGCGATCTTCCTCAGGGAAGGCCGCAGCATACACACCGGTAGAGCAGACCACGGCGGACCACTCCCCCGTCGCCCCCTCGATGGCGTAGTTGGTGGCGGCAATCGCGACGATCAACGCATCGGCCGAGCTGGTGTGCCAGCACCAATGGCTCAGGGCGTGCAACTCGGGCGGTACCTCCTGCGCTTGCAGCTCTTCAAGGCTGACGCCGTGAGCCCGTGCCCAATTGACCCAGTAGTCGGCATGGTTGAGCTCCACACGAATGTTGCGCATCAGCCAACGGCGCGCCATGTCCTCCCCAGGATGGCGGGCAAACTTGGTCTTGGTCAGGTTCTGCGCCATGTACAAGGCAAACTGTTCCACCACCGGCCAACCACCAATGAGGTAGTGGCGCATGGTCTTGGCGCTGAGGGCGTTGTCACGCATGCGCTGATACAGTTCGTGCTCGACAACCCGACGCTTGCTCTCACTACAGTCCTGGATCAGCTGTTGCGCCCAGGCAGGGTAACTCGAGGCTTCCATAAGCGGGCCGGTTCTGTTGAAGGTGTCGATCACTGTGGGGCTCCTTTTCAAGTGTGATTGTACAGACCAGCAAACGTTTCAGCGGAAAGTGCCGGGCGCCTTGAATAACAGTGGCTGCGGCCGCTCAGGGCGGCACTGCAGACTATCAAAGGTAAACAATTGCGGGCGTTCAATCAGGTAGCCCTGAGCGTAATCCACACCTATCTCAAGTAAAGCCTGTTCGATCTGCGGTGTTTCAACAAACTCGGCAATTGTGCGCTTACCCATGACGTGGCCGATGTGGTTGATCACTTCGACCATGGCGCGGTTAATCGGGTCGTCCAGCATATCCTTTACGAAACTTCCATCGATCTTCAGGAAGTCTACAGGTAAATGTTTCAAATATGCGAATGAGGACATTCCGGCGCAAAAGTCATCGAGGGAAAAATGGCAGCCTAACGCTTTGAGTTCATTAATAAATCGAATCGCGCTGCCCAAATTGGCTATAGCGCTGGTTTCAGTTATTTCAAAACAAATCATTTCCGGTGGAATGTTGTAAGTATCGAATTTCTGACGTAAAAATCCTAAAAAGTCATCGTCGCCAATGGTTATTCCTGACAGATTAATCGCACACATGGCCATGGGTCGGCCCGGACGCTCATGCATGCAACGGGCGATAATCTTGAATACGTTTTCCACTACCCAACGGTCCAGGGACGTCATCAAGCCGTAACGTTCGGCCGCCGGAATAAAACTGTTGGGCAAAATGATCCGCCCCGCTTCGTCATGCAGGCGCAAGAGAATTTCAATGTGCCCATTGCCGGCGTCGGTAGTGCCCAACGGCGCAATTTCCTGGGCGTAGAGGCAAAAGCGGTCTTCCTCAAGGGCAATATGCAGCCGCTGCACCCAGGCCATCTCGCCAAATCGCAGAGACAATTCCGAGTCATCGACGTGGTAGACCTGCACGCGGTTGCGCCCTTTTTCCTTGGCCATGTAGCACGCCATGTCGGCGGCGCGCAGGGAGGTTTCCAGGGTGGTCGGGGTTTGCGAGATATGCACCAGGCCGATGCTGACAGTGGTCATGAAGGGCCGCCCCTTCCACACGAAGTGCAAGCTCTGCACGGTATGGCGCAGGCTCTCGGCGATTTTTTCCGCCACCGGCGCCGGGCAGTTTTCCAGCAGGATGCCAAACTCGTCGCCGCCCAACCGAGCCAGGGTGTCGCCCTCGCGCAGGTCCGACTGCAGCAACGCGCAGATGTGGCGCAGCAGCTCATCACCCGCCGCATGGCCACAGGTGTCATTGACCAGCTTGAACTGGTCGAGGTCGAGGAACATCAAGGCATGTCGCCCGCTTTGCTGGCGCGCGACCTGTTGCAGCACCTGTTCAAGCCGGAACTCGAACTCGCGACGGTTGGCCAGGCCGGTCAAGGCGTCGTGGGTGGCCTGCCAGGAAAGGTTGGCGATGTACTGGCGTTCCTGGGTCATGTCGTGCAGCACCAGCACCGCACCGCTGATCTTGCCGGCGCTGCGGATCGGCGCGCCCACCAGGGTGACCGAGACCGTGCTGCCGTCCAGGCGCTGGATCAGCTTGGAATGCTCGCTGCCGCCGCTGAACTGGCCCTTGACGATGTGTTCAATCAGGGTGAAGCCGTCGGGCTCGGCGTTTTCATCCAACAGTTTGAACAGCGCCGCCAGCGGCAGGCCCTGGGCCTGCTCCGACCGCCAGTGGGTCAAAGCTTCGGCTGCAGGGTTCATGTAAGCAATGGCCCCGTCGACATCGGTGGTAATCACCCCGTCGCCAATCGACTCCAACGTGATTTGCGCCCGCTCCTTCTCCGCTTGCAGCGCATCGGCAAAGGCATGACGCTGGGCCAGCAACTTGTGGGTGCGCAGCAACGCCAACACGATCAGGCCCAGGGCGGTGGCCAGGTTGGTGATCAACAACAGGCGCAGGATCATCCGCGAGCCTTCGCCCAGGGCATCGCTGAACGCCTTGGCGGCGGGCGTCACCCCTTCATTGATGGCCGTGATGCGCGCCTTCCAACTATGGACATCGTCATCGCTGACGTAGCCTGAAGTAATGGCGCCGTGCATCTCCTGGGCCAGCTCATCCAACTGCACCAGGTAGCCGTCGCCCACCGTCCACAGTTCAATGGCTTTTTCCAGGTAGCTGAAATGACGAAAGTTGAGGTACAGCCAGATCAGGCTGGCAACGTCGTCCGGATGGTTGCCGCCCTTGAGAATCCCCAGGCGCGCGGCCTCCATGTCGGGATTGGGACGGTCCAGGGCAATGCGCAATTCATGCCCACCCTGGGGCACGGCAATGGCCTGCTGGTATTTGAGGTAGGTGGCGTCGTTGCGGTTATCGGCGTAGAGGGTCAGGTAGTAAATGGCGTCTTTCTGGCCCTTGGACCACAGGCTTTCGCCCGCTACATAGCCCCGCACTGCCGAAAGCACGTAGAGACTGACGCAGCCTAACAATGCCTGGAACAACACGACGGCGATAAAGGGCCAGACAATACCCAACAGGCGTGGCGTTCCGAGAGTCCGCTTTTGCTTCATGAAGTCCCTTACACATGCACAGCTTGATACGCACGCGAAAATCCGCTCCCGATAGCACAGCCTAAGCTAAATCAACGTACTTGTTGCAAGTGTCCGTACAGTTTGGCGTACAACCCGCCATCGGCAATCAACTGCTGATGGTCGCCGTCCTCGGCAATGTGCCCGCCATCGAACACCAGCACTCGGTCAGCCTGCTTCACCGCAGACAGCCGGTGGGCGATGATCAGTGTAGTACGCCCGCTGAGAAACCGCGCCAGGGCCTGGTGCAGGTTGTACTCGGTGGCCGCGTCCAATGCAGACGTGGCCTCGTCCAGAATCACCACTTTAGGCTCGGCAAGCACCATGCGGGCAATGGCCAGGCGTTGGCGCTGGCCCCCGGAAAAACGCACGCCCGAGCGCCCGACCACGCTGTCCAGACCCAAGGGCAGTGCTTTGACAGTAGCATCCAGCTGGGCGATTTCCAGCGCCTGCCAGCAGGCTTGATCGGTGCGGGTGCGGCCCATGGTCAGGTTGGCGCGTACGGTATCGTTGAACAGCGCCGGGTGTTGCAGCACCACCGCAACGTTCTCGCGGATGGTCTCCAGGCCGATCTCCTGCTGGGTGGCAGCGCCAAAACGAATACTGCCGGCCTGGGGCGTATAGAGCCCCAGCAACAGTTGCACCAAAGTGCTTTTACCGCCGCCGCTGGCGCCGACAATCGCCACCTTCTCACCCGGTGCGATGGCCAGGTTCAACTGATTGAGCACCAGGTCTTCGCCGTAGCCAAAGTCGAGGCCGCGCACTTCGATGCCGACCGTCTCGCGCCCGCTGAACGGGTCTGCGCCGCCTGGGTATTGCGGTTCATCGGCACGCGCCAGCAGCTCGTTGATCCGCGACAGCGCGCCCCCCGCCGCGTAATAGGCGTATTGCAGGTTCAGCAGTTGCTCCACCGGGCCGATCATGAACCACAGGTAACTGAATACCGCGAGCATCTGGCCGATGGACAGGTCGGAAAACAGCACAGTGAGCATGGCCGCGGCGCGGAAGATGTCGATACCGAACTGGAACAGCAAGCCACTGGCGCGGCTCGACGCGTCGGTTTTCCACTGGGAATGAATGGCGTAGTCACGCACTTCCTGGGCACGCTGGCCCAGGCGCCCGAGGAAAAAGCCCTGGCGGTTGCCGGCGCGTACTTCCTGGATGGCATCCAGGGTTTCGGTCAGCGCCTGGGTAAAGCGTGAGGTGCTGTCGTTTTCCAGCTTCTTGAGGTGCTTGACGCGCTTGCCCAACTGCACCGTGGCGTAGATCACCAACGGGTTGAACAACAGGATCAGCAGCGCCAGTTGCCAATGCATCCACACCAGGATCGCCGAGGTGCCGACCAGGGTCAGCATCGCCACCAGGAAACGGCTGAGGGTTTCGCCGACGAATTTGTCCAGGGTGTCCAGGTCGGTCACCAAGTGGGTGGTGACCGTACCGCTGCCCAGGCTTTCGTACTCACCCAGGGAGATACGCTTGAGACGTTCGATCAGGCGCACGCGGATGCGGTACACGATGTCCTTGGCCAAGCGCGCAAACAGCCGCGCCTGCACCACGTTGAACACCAGCGCGCCGCAGCGCAGGGCCAGGGTGACCAAGAGCATCAGGCCGATATAGCCTGCGGCTTTTTGCCAACCCAAGGGCAGCGCGTGGTTCATCACCTTGAGGGCCGCGTCGCCATGGCCCAGCAGCACTTCGTCCACCAGCAACGGCAACAACAGCGGGATAGGCACGCTGCACAGGGTGGCGAGCACGGCAACGCCGTTGGCGACCCATAGGGATTTCTTGTGACGCAGCGCCAGGCGGCGAATTTCCGCCCAGGTCAGGCGGTCGGTGCGTGGAGGCTGTTCATACACAGGCAGCTCGCTCCAGCCATCGACCCAGTAACGGCGACAGCTCGGACAGCGGCTGGTAACCATTGGTCAGCAAGGCCAACTGGCCGTTGCGCTCGGCCAACAGGGTCGGGAACCCGGCAATGCCCAGGTCTTGCACCCAAGTAAAATCGGCCGCCGTGGCCGCGTGCTGATCGGCACGGTCGAACTCGCCGGCAAACTCGATGCGTGGAATACCGGCCTGCTCGGCCAGTTCCACCAGCACAGGCGCCAGGGTCACGTCCCGGCCTTCGACATAGAACGCGCGCTGGATCAACCCCAGCAGTGTCCAGGCGCAATCCGGCGCCAGGCTGCGAGCGGTGACGATAGCGCGGCACGCCGGCTCCGTGTCGTAGACAAACCCGTCGGGCAACGCGCCCTCACGCTTGAACGGCTGGCCGGTGGCGTCGGTGACGGCCTGCCAGTGTTCAAGGATGTAGCGCCGGGTAGTCGGCTCCAGCGCCGCGCCGCTGCCGGTGCGCAAGCCGCCCACCACCAGGTGCACGTCCACGCCGGCCGCCTGGGCCTGCTCTACCAGCGCTTGTGCCACCGGGGCAAAGCCCCAGCACCAGGAACACATCGGGTCCATTACATAGAGCAGGCGCGCAGACATGGCTCAGGCCTCGGAAGGGGTTTGCTTGTAGTTGTAACCAATCGGGTGCGGCATGTTGCGGGCCTTGGCCAGTTCGATCTGCTTCTGGCGGTCGATCGCGCTGCGACGGGTTTTCTCCGACAGCTTATCCCAGCAATGGGGGCAACTGATGCCCGCCACATAATGCTCGGACGCGCGATCATCTACGCTCACAGGTGTGCGGCAGGCATGACATTGATCGTAGTCGCCTTCGCTCAAGTCGTGGCGCACGGTCACGCGATTATCGAACACAAAGCAGTCGCCCTGCCATTTGGTTTCTTCCTGGGGCACCTCTTCGAGGTACTTCAGGATACCGCCCTTGAGGTGGTAGACCTCATCGAAGCCTTCGCTGAGCATGTAGCTCGACGCCTTCTCACAGCGAATGCCGCCGGTGCAGAACATGGCGACCTTCTTGTGCTTGGCCGGGTCGAAATTGGCTTTGATATAGTCGGGAAATTCGCGAAAACTGGTGGTTTTCGGGTCGATTGCGCCTTCAAAGGTGCCAATGGACACTTCGTAATCGTTACGAGTGTCGATCAACAGCACTTCCGGGTCGCTGATCAGCGCGTTCCAATCCTGCGGGTCGACGTAGGTACCAACCTTTTTGTTCGGATCGACCCCTTCGACGCCCAGGGTCACGATCTCTTTCTTGAGCTTGACCTTGGTGCGATAGAACGGCTGGTCGTCGCAGTAGGATTCCTTGTGGTCGATGTCGACCATGCGCGGGTCTTTTTTCAGCCAGGCCATCAGGCCGTCAATGCCTTCGCGGCTGCCGGAAACGGTGCCGTTGATGCCTTCTTCGGCGATCAGCAAGGTGCCTTTGATGCCGTTATCGACCATCGCCTGCAACAGGGGCTCGCGCAGGGCGACGTAATCTTCGAGGGTGACGAACTTATACAGTGCCGCCACGACAATCGGTTGAGTCATGGGTGTTCTCTCCAGGTGGCTACCCTCGTAAGGGGTGAACCGGATAGCAGCAGCTGCGAGTTTTTAGCTGCAAGCTGCAAGTAAAAGCAAAAAAACGCGCCGACTAAGCGGCGCGTTGAGGATTGTAGCAAGAAGGCAGTTGCGAGGGCTCTACTCTTGAAGCTTGCAGCTGAAAACTTGTGGCTGCTTCAATGTCCGCCGGCGCAGGTCGGCGAGGCCGGGGCTGCGTCGATTGTCGCCCATTCTTCGGGCGTATAGGTATGCAGCGCCAGCGCATGAAATTCGCTCATCAGGCTACCCAGTGTGGCGTAGACCTTCTGGTGGCGCTTGACGCGGTTGAGCCCCTCGAACTGCTGGCTGACCAGCACGGCCTTGAAGTGGGTCTGCAACCCACGGCTGTGCATGTGGCTTTCATCCAGCACGCTCAAATGTTCCGGGGCCAGGGCGGCAAGGGCCGTTTCGATACGCTGTTGCATGGTCATTCCTGCTTACTTCTTCTTGGCCGGTGCGGCGGCTTTTGGCGCCAGCTCGTTGGTCATGTCTTCCAACAGCTTGTTCACCACCGGTACGGCGCTTTCCAGCTTGGCCTGGGTCATCTGGGCCGATTGCTGGGTCAACTGGGGCATTTTTTCCAGGACTTTCTTACCCAGTGGCGACTGGTAGAACGCTACCAGGTCCTTGAGTTCGGATTCGCTGAAGTTGGTGGTGTAGAGCTTGACCATGTCTGGCTTGAGCTTCGGCCAGCCGATGGCCTGGTCCAGAGCGGCGTTGGCCTTGGCCTGGTAGCTGTCCAGTACGGACTGCTTGGCGGCAGGCGCCTTGGTCTGTTCGAAACGCTGGGCGAACATTTGCTGCACTTGCATGTACACCGGGGTCCCCAGCTTGTCAGCATGGGCCAGGGTAAGGAAGGCTTCGGCACTGGCGTTGTGGCTGGCGGTATCGGCAAGAACCTGGCCGCTGGCGCAAACCAGAGCAACCGCGGTACAGATGGCACGAAGACGAGTCATCGAGTTTCCTTTTCTAGCAGGCGAGGTAAGACCCCAAGGGCGACCATTCTGCGCCTAAAAAACCTCGCGGCTCAACCCCACCTCTTGGCAAGCCCCGGTTTCACGGGGCGCGGTGACACAAAAGCGCTTTTAGGGAACCCACGCTGGCCGCCAGGGCCTAAACTGACCAATCACGACTGGATAAGGAGGGTGACCGATGAGCCGTATCGAAACCGACAGCCTGGGGGAAGTACAGGTCCCTGATGACGCCTATTGGGGCGCGCAAACCCAACGTTCGCTGGTCAATTTCGCGATTGGCGAGCAGCGCATGCCGCTGGCGGTACTGCATGCCCTGGCCTTGATCAAGAAGGCTGCGGCGCGGGTCAACGACCGTAACGGCGACCTGCCCGCCGACATCGCCCGCCTGATCGAGCAGGCTGCCGACGAAGTCCTGGACGGCCAGCATGACGACCAGTTCCCGCTGGTGGTGTGGCAGACCGGCAGTGGCACCCAAAGCAACATGAACGCCAACGAAGTGATCGCCGGCCGCGCCAACGAGTTGGCCGGCAACAACCGTGGCGGCAAGAGCCCGGTGCACCCCAACGATCACGTCAACCGTTCCCAGAGTTCCAACGACTGCTTCCCCACCGCCATGAGCATTGCCGCGGTGCAAGCGGTGAACAAGCAACTGCTGCCGGCGATCGCCACCTTGTCCGGTGGCCTGGCGGAATTGGCCGCACGGCATATGAAGCTGGTCAAGACCGGCCGTACCCACATGATGGACGCCACGCCGATCACCTTCGGCCAGGAGCTGTCGGCGTTTATCGCCCAGCTCGATTACGCCGAGCGTGCGATCCGCAGCGCCCTGCCCGCCGTGTGCGAGCTCGCCCAGGGCGGTACCGCCGTCGGCACCGGCCTCAATGCACCCCATGGTTTTGGCGAGGCGATTGCCTCCGAGCTGGCCGCGTTGTCGGGCTTGCCTTTTGTGACCGCACCGAACAAATTCGCCGCCCTCTCCGGCCATGAGCCGCTGGTCACCTTGCACGGCGCGCTGAAAACCCTGGCCGTGGCGCTGATGAAAATCGCCAACGACCTGCGCCTGCTGGGTTCCGGCCCTCGCGCCGGGCTGGCGGAAGTCAAGTTGCCGGCCAACGAACCGGGCAGTTCGATCATGCCGGGCAAGGTCAACCCCACCCAATGCGAAGCGCTGTCGATGCTGGCCTGCCAGGTGCTGGGCAACGACGTGACCATCGGCATGGCCGCCAGCCAGGGGCACTTGCAGTTGAACGTGTACAAGCCGGTGATCATCCACAACCTGCTGGAGTCGATCCGCCTGCTGGCCGATGGCTGCAACAATTTCCAGGAGCATTGCATTGCCGGCCTCGAACCCGACGCCGAGCAAATGGCCCAGCACCTGGAACGCGGGCTGATGCTGGTCACCGCCCTCAACCCGCATATCGGCTACGACAAGTCAGCCGAAATCGCCAAGAAGGCTTACGCCGAAGGGCTGACACTGCGTGAGGCTGCACTGGAGCTGGGCTACCTCACCGATGCCGAGTTTGACCAGTGGGTACGCCCGGAAAACATGCTGGGTAGCTGACTACACCGCCGTACGCAGCCGCCGGGCCTTGAGCCCGGCGAGCAGCGAGGGCGCCAGTGCCACGGTCGCCGACCCCAGCACCACCACAAAGGCGCCGAAATACCCCAGGGCATTGATCTGCTCAGCCTGCACATACTCCGGCCACAGCCACGCCGCCACGGCCACCGCCACAAAGGTCACCAAAGGCGTCAACGCCAGGGTCGCACTGACCCGCGAGGCCTCCCAATGCGCCAAGGCTTCGGCAAATGCCCCGTAGGCCACCAGGGTATTCATGCAGCACGCCAACAACAGCCAGCCTTGCAGGGGGCTCAACTGCAATGCCTCCAGCGGATGTGCCCATGGCGTGAGCAACAGCGCACACGACAGGTAAATCACCATCATCACCTGCAATGAATTCCACACCGTCAGCAATTGCTTCTGCCCCAGTGCATAAAACACCCAAATAGTAGTGGCGAGCAGGATCGTCAGCACACCGGCGGTGTAGGTGCCCATGGACGTCAGCAACTCCACCAGGCGCTGGTTGAAGAACAAGCCAAAGCCTGCGATCAACACCACCAGCCCGATAACTTGCCCCAGGCTGAAGCGCTCCTTGAACACAAACACACTGGCTACCATCAGAAAGATCGGCCCCATCTGCACCACCAACTGCGCCGTGCCTGGGCTAAGCATTTTAAGGCCCACCAGGTACAGCACGTAGTTGCCCACCAGGCCACACACCGCCATGCCCACCAGCCAACCACCCTTGGGGCCAAGCACTTTGCGGCTGGGCAGGCGTTTGGTAGCGGCCAGGTAAACGAACAGGCAAGTGCCCGCTACCATGAGGCGAAACCAAGTCACGGTGATCGGGTCCATCACCTGCAATACTTGCTTGAGCTTGATCGGAAGAATGCCCCACAGAAACGCGGTCAGCAGGGTCAGGAAAAAACCGTAGACCCAGCGGCCGGAAGAGATGTGCATGAGAGCCCCAGATGCCAGAGGAAGTGGAGCAGGCATTCTAGGGGCAAGTCACCGACATCGGATACGCCATCGTTTTAAATGTGAGCGCTGGCTTGCCTGCGATGGCAGCCGACGGTAACCACGATGCGAAGCGAGCCGCTCTTGATCTGGCTCTTGATCTGGCTCTTGATCTGCTGTTGATCTTGATCTTAGGCGCCCCGTTAAACCACGCTGGCCGGAATTCGACAGGGATTTGGGGGGTAAACCGGCAGGGATGCCGGTTTAGCCGCCCCGCGCCATGGATGGCGCGTGGCGGCGGCCCCCCAAATCACTGGCGGATTACGGGCACACCGAGCCTGGGCGAGGTGCCGAGTGGTGGGGCAAGAGCCCTTTGGTTACTTTGGGGCTCTTTTCCAAAGTGACCCGCCGTCAGGGCGGAACCCTAAGTGGCCGTTACCGCAGAAATGGATATGTACTCGGTATAACTGTGTTGGCTGTCAGGCCGCCTTCGCGAGCAAGCCCGCTCCCACAGGTTGATCGTGGGGTGCCAGGTAGATAGGTGGCGGCTGGTAGGCCGTCATCGCAGGCAAGCCAGCTCCCACATTAGCCCTCCCACACTGGCGCTGTTCCAACCGCAGTCAGCGCACGGCTTCGAAGAGCCCGGTAGCGCCCATCCCGCCCCCCACGCACATGGTGACAATCCCATAACGCAGATTGCGCCGTTGCAACTCGCGCACCAGATGCCCAACCTGCCGCGAACCGGTCATGCCGAACGGATGCCCGATGGAAATGGAGCCGCCGTTGACGTTGTACTTGGCGTTATCAATCTCCAGGCGGTTACGCGCGTAGAGGCACTGAGAAGCAAAGGCCTCATTGAGTTCCCACAGGTCGATGTCCGCCACCTGCAAGCCCTTGGCCTTGAGCAACTTAGGCACCGAGAACACCGGGCCAATGCCCATTTCATCCGGCTCGCAACCAGCCACGGTAAAACCACGGAAGAACGCCTTAGGCTTGAGCCCCAGTTCCAACGCTTTTTCCAGGCTCATCACCAGGGTCATCGACGCACCGTCGGAAAGCTGCGAGGAGTTACCTGCCGTCACCGAGCCATCCTCGGCAAATACCGGCTTCAAGCCACTGAGGCTGGCCAGGGTGGTGTCCGGGCGGTTGCAGTCATCCCGGTCGACCACGCCATCCAGGATCTGCACCGCGCCAGTGTTCTTATCCTCGACCTTGTACTTCACCGCCATCGGCACGATTTCATCGTTGAACAAGCCATCAGCCTGGGCCTGGGCGGTGCGCTGCTGGCTTTGCAGCGCGTAAAGGTCCTGGTCTTCGCGGCTGACGTGATAGCGGCGCGCAACGATTTCGGCGGTCTGCCCCATGGGGAAGTAAATGCCCGGCACCTGCTCTTTAAGCAGTGGGTTGATCAGGTTATCGGTGTTGACGCTCTTCATGGTCAGGCTGATGGACTCCACGCCACCGGCGACAATGATGTCGCTGCAGCCCGAAGCGATCTGGTTGGCGGCAATGGCAATCGCCTGCAAGCCCGAGGAACAGAAACGATTGAGGGTCATGCCCGCCGTACCGGTACCCAGTTGCGAGAGCACCGCCACGTTACGCCCGACGTTATAGCCCTGGGCGCCTTCGTTGGAGCCGGCACCGACGATGCAGTCTTCCACCGTCGCCGGGTCGATGCCGTTGCGGGCCAGCAGCGCATTGACACAATGGGCCGCCATGTCATCGGGACGGGTCTGGTTGAACTTGCCGCGAAAGGATTTGGCCAGGCCGGTTCGCACGCTGTCGACGATCACTACTTCACGCATGGGCTACCTCGATCTTGTGGTTGTGGATCGAGGATAGATCCAGGCCTGGCCGACCGCGATGATCATTCACTGCGTGGATGCAAAAGCATGGAGACTCTGTAGGAGCGAGCTTGCTCGCGAAAAACTCACAGGCGCCGCGTTTACTAAGGGAGCACGCGTTATCGTTGACGTTTTTCGCGAGCAAGCTCGCTCCTACAGGCTATTTCTTTTTCTTCTTGTCGTGCTTGTCGGTTTTATCAAACGCCTCTTCCAGCGCACGGTTGATGGTGCGCAGCACCTTAACCCGCGCCCAGCGCTTGTCATTGGCTTCTACCAGGGTCCAGGGCGCCACCTCGGTGCTGGTGCGGTCAACCATGTCGCCCACCGCCGCACGGTAGTCGTCCCACTTGTCGCGGTTGCGCCAGTCGTCTTCGGTGATCTTGAAGCGTTTGAAGGGGATCTCCTCTCGGGCCTGGAAGCGCTCCAACTGCGTCTCCTTGTCGATGGCCAGCCAGAACTTGACCACGATCACCCCCGCATCGCGCAGTTGCTCTTCAAAGTCATTGATCTCGCCATAGGCGCGCATCCAGTCCGCTGGGGTACAGAAGCCTTCGATGCGCTCCACCAGCACACGGCCATACCAGGAGCGGTCAAACACGGTGAACATGCCGCGCGCCGGGATCTTCTGCCAGAACCGCCATAGATACGGCTGGGCCCGTTCGTCTTCGCTGGGCGCGGCAATCGGCACGATGTGGTACTGGCGCGGGTCCAGTGCTGCCGCCACACGACGGATCGCCCCACCCTTGCCCGCCGCGTCGTTGCCCTCGAACACGCTTACCAGCGCGTGCTTGCGCATGCGTTTGTCGCGCATCAGGCCGGAGAAGCGTGCCTGTTCGGTAATCAGTTGTTCTTCGTAGTCGTCCTTGTCCAGGCGCAGGGTCATGTCGAGGCTGTCGAGCAGGCTCTTGCGGTCCACCGAGGCCAGCAACGGTGCCGGGTTCATGCCGCTGGCCTTGACCTTGGCCTGCTTCAAGGCACTTTGCAGCCCATCGAGCAGGATCTTGCCCACGGTCAGCCCACGGTAATGGGGGTCGACGCCTTCGATCACATGCCACGGCGCGTAATCGCGGCTGGTGCGGCGCAGCACGCGCTCACCGAAATGCACGAACTTGTCGTAGGTCTTGGACTGCTGCCAGTCCAGCGGGCTGATGCGCCAGCTGTGCAGCGGGTCGTCGGCCAGGGCCTTGAGGCGCGCCTTCATCTGTTTTTTGGACAAGTGGAACCAGAACTTGAAAATCAGCGCACCTTCATCGCAGAGCATCTTTTCCAGGCGTTCGGCGCCGGCGATGGCCTGGTCCAGGCGCGCATCCTTGATCTGCCCATGCACCCGACCTTGCAGCATCTGGCTGTACCAGTTGCCGAAAAAGATACCCATGCGGCCCTTGGCCGGCAGCTGCCGCCAGTAGCGCCACGCCGGTGGGCGCGCCAGTTCTTCGTCGGTTTGCTGGTCGAAGGTGCGCACTTCGATCAGGCGCGGGTCCATCCATTCATTGAGCAGTTTGACGGTTTCGCCCTTGCCCGCGCCCTCGATGCCGTTGATCAGGATAATCACCGGGAAGCGCTTCTGCTGTTGCAGCTCGTATTGAACTTCCAGCAAGGCCTCACGCAGGGCCGGCACTTCGGCGTCGTAGGTGTCTTTGTCGATGGCGTGACCGATTTCGGCGGATTCGAACATGGGCAGCTCCGTTTCAAGATGGCTCAAGACTAGCGGATTGGGCCCCAACACGCGCAAGGAAATACAACCCAGCCTTGCCATGGGTCAATTCAACGCCTGTTGATCGGCTAGAATGGCCGCCTTGTCTTTGCCCGCTTTCACTTTATGAGCCGCCATGAACCCCATCACCCACGCCCAGCTCGACTGGGATGATCAAGGCCGCCCGCATTCGCGGGTATTCGACGACGTGTATTTCTCCGACCAGTCGGGCCTGGAAGAAACCCGCTACGTGTTCCTGGAGCAGAACCGCTTGCAGGAACGCTTCACGGCCTTGCCGGCAGATGGGCGACTGGTGATTGGTGAGACCGGCTTCGGCACCGGCTTGAATTTCCTTTGCGCCTGGCAGTTGTTCGAACAGCACGCGGTGGCCGGTGCGCGGCTGCACTTTGTCAGCGTGGAAAAATACCCCCTCAGCCATGTCGACCTGCAACGTGCCCTCGCCCTCTGGCCCGAACTGCATCCCTTTGCCGAGCAACTGCTGGCGCACTACATTGCCATCCACCAGGGCTTCCAGCGCCTGGTACTGGACAACGGCCGCGTGACCCTGACCCTGTTGATCGGCGATGCGCTGGAACAGTTGCCGCAACTGGACGCCCAAATCGATGCGTGGTTTCTCGACGGGTTCGCTCCGGCGAAAAACCCCGACATGTGGACCGCAGAGCTGTTCGCTGAGCTAGCGCGCCTGGCAGCCCCGGGCTCGACCATCAGCACCTTCACCAGCACCGGCTGGGTACGCCGGCTGATCAATGCCGCCGGGTTCAAGATGAAACGCACGCCGGGCATCGGGCATAAATGGGAGATCCTGCGTGGGGAGTTTGTCGGTTGGCCCGAGGGTACGCCCAGGCCCGCCGCCACCGCCCCTTGGTTCGCCCGCCCGTCACCGCACGCGGGCGAGCGCCGCGCCCTGGTGATCGGCGGTGGGCTGGCCGGTTGTGGCACGGCGGCCAGCCTGGCGGAACGGGGTTGGCAGGTGTGCTTGCTGGAGCGTCACACCGCCCTGGCGCAGGAGGCATCTGGCAACCCGCAAGGCGTGCTGTACCTGAAGCTGTCAGCCCACGGCACGACGCTGTCGCAGTTGATCGTCAGCGGCTTTGGCTACACCCGTCGGCTGCTTGAGCATCTGCAACGCGGCGTCGATTGGGATGCCTGCGGTGTGCTGCAACTGGCCTTCAATGCCAAGGAGGCCGAGCGCCAGGCCCAACTGGCCAAGGCCTTCGCGCCGGACCTGCTGCACCTGGTGGACGCGGCCCAGGCCCAGGTCCACGCCAATATTCCACTGGAGCTGGGCGGGTTGTTCTTCCCCGAAGGCGGCTGGGTACATCCGCCAGCCTTGTGTGCCTGGCAAGCCCGACACCCGCATATCGACGTGCGTTTGCATCAGGAGGCGCTGACGCTGCAACGTGTGGAGGGCCAATGGCAGGCGTGGGACGGCGACACGCAGGTGGCCGAGGCGCCGGTGGTGATACTGGCCGGCGCCGCCGAGATCAAGCGTTTCCCTTTCAGTGCCGCGCTGCCGCTCAAGCGCATTCGTGGGCAAATCACGCGCTTGGCGCAAACCGCCGAAAGCCAGCCGCTGAGCACGGTGGTGTGCGCTCAAGGTTATGTGGCGCCGGCACGGTTGGGTGAACATACCCTGGGCGCCAGTTTTGATTTCAACAGTGACGACCTCACGCCCACCCTCGCCGAACACGCCGACAACCTGGAGATGCTGCGGGAAATCTCCCCGACGCTGCTGCACGCCCTGCACCCCGACACAGCCGCGCTGGACGCCCTGGAAGGCCGCGCCGCCTTCCGTTGCACCAGCCCCGACTACCTGCCGATTGTCGGCCCACTGGCCGATGCCGAAGCGTTCGCCCAGGCCTACGCGATTCTGGCACGGGATGCCCGACAAGTCCCCCAGGCGCCCTGCCCCTGGCTGGAGGGCGTGTATATCAACAGTGGCCACGGCTCGCGCGGCCTGATCACCGCGCCGTTATCAGCGCAACTGCTGGCGGCATGGCTGGACAACGAACCGCTGCCCTTGCCCGTCAGCGTGGCACAGGCCTGCCACCCGAACCGATTTGCCTTGCGCGAGTTGATTCGGCGCAAGGCGTAAAAAGAAGCGCTGTACTGTGGCGAGGAAGGTGTCGGCTAGCGGATCTCACACACGCCCAACTCGTCAGCGCGCATCGCGGCCAGGGTCAAGTGTTGCAGCTCGGCGTCTTCGGCTACTTTCTGTTGCGCCAGAATGCTGTCCATGCGCGAACGGTAGATCGCATCACTGAGCGTGTCGCGCTGGTCGAACACCTCTTGCATACGCGTCGCAAAGGGCTCGTAGAGGTCCGAAAAGCGCGTAGCGTACGCGCGCTTGAGATAGTCGGTCCAGAACGGCAATTCATTGAGGAACCGCAACAGCGCGGGCGACACTTCCGCCGCCTTGACCTGAATTTCGGCATCGCTCAACACCGCCGGCGTCACGCCACTCAAGCGGGCATAGCGCATATGCCGGGGTTGGCCCGGCAGATAGAAACGGCTCGCCAAGCCGGTACGAAAGGCGAGGCTGACCTCCAAGGGATCGGTGCCCGGATGGTTCAGGCTGTGATTGAATGCAATACGCTCCAGGCGATCAAGCCGGTATAAGCCCCGCCCCAATGCCAACAATGGCCGTGCGGCGAGTTGCCCGCCCTCCATCTGTTTACGCGCATCGCTGATTTCTACCAATATTTCCAGAGCGCTGAAGCTCACTGCCGCACCATCATCACAGTTGAAAGGCGTGGCGGCGCGCTCAAACACTTCCTCAGCCAGATCAGCGCGCCGGCTGCTCGCCTCAAGCACACGCCATACCCGCTGCGCCATGTCTTCACGTACATACTCGCTGTCGGCAGACCCGCGCAGTTCGGCCAACAGTTTGAACAGCCCATCACTGCGCGGCTCGTCCTTGAGCATTTGCCATATCGCCTCTTTACGGGGGGAGTCCGCCAACCTCGAATCAGGCATCCACACCGCCCGCGCGGCCTGCTCGTTCAGGCGCGCGATATCATCTTCATAGAAGCCCATGCCCACACCGTGCTGGCGCCGGTAATCGAAGACTTTTCTGCTCGCCCCAGCCGACAACGGGTTGTGGCGCACATTAATGACCTGGGTCCTTTCCCGGCTCGCCTCGAACAGCCAGGCGGGCAGTTCGGTGATATCGTTCTGGCGCAGGTCAACATTTTCCAGGTAAGGCAAGCGCCACAGGTTTTCGGGAAAGGCCTTGAGCTTGCACTCACGCAAAATCAATTGGCGCAAATCAAGCAGGTGGTCCACCAGAGGCGGGTCGATCAACGGGTTGCCCGACAGGTTGAGTAACTTCAGTTGTCGCAAGTCCGCCAGTTTGGTACGCGTATAGGCCGTCAGCACCAGTTGATTGCCATTCAGGTACAACGATTCCAGTTGCGGCATGCGCGAGAGGATTTCTGGCAGGCGCGTCAAACGGTTGCCCGACAGGTCCAGGGACTTGAGCCCGGGGAAATGCTTGAGAAAGTAGGCCACACCATCACCGGCCCTGGTGTTTTTCAGGCTCAGGTAATGCACATGTTCGAAATTGATCTCGGCTGGCAAGGTCGGCAGCGACCCGCCGAGCATCTCGTCGAGTGACAACCGCGACGCTTCACCGACGTCGCTCATGCGTCGCCAGCAGGCTTCAAGCCGTTGAGCAATTATCTTGCGACTCAGACGTGCCTGCGCCAAGGAGCCTGCGACTTTCGCCAGCGCTGCTTCATCGCTGCGCCAGGCAGCCAGCACCGAGCGCAAGGTTTCATAGCGTTGCCGCAGCGCCTTGAGCGCTTGCGCACGGGCCAGATGATCAACCCCCAAGGCTTGGATAAAGCTAGAAGCCTGGGCATCATCGAACAGGGGAAAGAGCTTTTTCGTCTTGCGCATCAGTGCTGGCGGCTGTGGCGCGACGACGGGAGGAGCGGCCTGCACGCATCCCTCGCGCCACGCCGGCAAGGGTTCAGCAGACGCCTGGCGCAGATAGCGTGCGACACCCGCGCGCTCATCATTGACCAACCAACGCAACTTCAATTGCAGCTTCACGGCCCCCCGCTCACCGGTATCGTAGATGCCCAGGTCGGTGCGCTGTGCAGCCGACAACGTATTGAGCAGTGCCTGGTAAAAACCCTGCGGGCCAGGTATCGGATCGTGCAAGGCAACGCCACGCTCATCGAATGCCTGATAGCCTCGCGAAGATTTGATCACTTTGCGCACAACGCTGGCCGTTGCACTTTCCTGTTTGCCAAGCAAAGCGCCTTCAAGGGCCTCGCTGTGCAACTGCAAGCGCATTTGCGCCGGCCAGCCCGGTAACTTGCCGAGCAAGGCAATCGCCAAGCGTTCGGTGGACTCGTTCGCCAGCTGCGGCAGATAAAACCCCGCCACGGCGCGGTCTTCGTGCAGCACGTCCAGCACCTGCCCTGTGCGCTGTGCCAGGCGCAGGGGCACGCGACGCGTAGTATCAAGGTGCAGGCGCTCAAGCGAAGACGCCTGGGCGACTAGCTCCTGGGCCATTGCTGTCGGCAGCTGCGGGAAGTGATGCTTGAGCACGGCAGCGGCGCCACGGGGCAACGGTTCGGTGTGGGTATAAAGCTGCTCGAACAACGCACCATAGTGCTCCCTGACAACCGCGAGCAGGCGGGCCGACAAGACCTTTTGCGCCTCATCAGGCTTGACGTTCACTCCCAGCAACGCCTCGCGCTCTTCGTCACTCAAGGCATCGAGCAAGGTTGGCATCAGGCGCCCGTTGTTGATCTGCTGTTCGCTGATGTGAATGCTCAAGTCTTCGTAGTCAAACGGAGCCGTGTCTGGAAACCGTCGAAGCAGGTCGCCGTGCTCGTCCAGCAGCTCGAAAAAACGCCCTTGCGGCCAGCCTTTCAACAGCGGCAAGGCAAGCATTTGCAGGCGTGCGGTCGCAGGATCGGTGTGGCTCTGAAATTGCAACTGCCAGATCAAGTCACGGATCAGTTGCTCCTGTCGCCAGCGCACCACACTGTCGCGCACGCGTTGCGGCAAGGCCTGGTTGCGCTCGACCAGTTGCCGCAGCCAGGGTAAATGGCTGTCGGTGGTGCTGATGATTTCATCCAATCGCCCCTCCGGCAGCGATTTCAGGCCAGGCGCCAGACGTTCAAGCACATAGGCCGCACTCTGCCACTGATCGACTTGCTCGGACTGATGGCGCCAACCGCCAAGACCGTTGTGCTCCAGCAACGGGCTGTAAGCGCTCTCACGTGACGGATGAGCCACACGCCAGCGGCCAAGCGCGGGGTCGAAAAAGACGCGGTAAAACGCCCCGTCAACCTGGGCATAAGAGCGTCCCCTATGTTGATAGATCCCCCGGTAGCTCGGCGTGGCCAGGACTTCGTCAGCCATGGTGTGCTGATAGGGGCGCAGGTCACGCCGCCAGAGTCGCGGGCCGCCGCTCGGCGATTGCACCGCCTCAAACTGCTCGAAGAAGTCCGCGGACAACTGCGGCGTACGCGTGAACAGTGACCCCACGACCTTGCTCCCCGCCGCCAGCAGCAGCATTGACCCCACCCCTTCGGCCACATTGAACAAATGCTCCAGCGCCTCGGTCTTGCGTTGATGCCGCCAATCCTCAACGCCTTCATAAACTTCACCGAGCAACTGCCCGACGCCCACTCCCAGCATCAGTTGGCCCAGGCCCGGTACAAAAAAACCAGCGATATTGGCCAAGGTCAATCCCAGCTCCACATACCGTTCCAGCAATGCCTTACGCGCCGCTTCGTCCACTTCCTTCACGGGCACCGCCAGCACCCTGGCATCCAGTTGCGCCTTGCCTACATACACATCGAAGAAAAACCGCGAAAGGCTGACGGTAACCGACACCGGCTCCAGGCTCTGCACAGCGTCACGGGTATCGAAGCGCAGGAAAAAATCCGGGCGCTCGGACTCATCCAGGTAGCCTTTGAAAAACTCGCGATACGCGGGCACCTGCAGTTTGGAGGACAGGTAGCGTTGGAAACCTTCGAGGGTGTCGTATTCGAACCAGGGGCGCTCCGGCTCGTTAGGCATGTAGACCACGCAATGCCCCGTAGGCAGGCTGTGTGTCGCGCCGCCGGAAAACACCAGCACACTCCAGGTACAAGCCTCATCGACATTCAGCCCCTGCCAGGTCAGCGGCAGCCCGTCCATCAGCAGATGCTTGATCGGCGGGGTGTCGCCATTGATCCTGAGCAGCCTGGTCAACAGCGCACTGGTGTCCTTGCTTACATGCCCCTTGCCCAGAGCCATGTGCAGGTCCAGACGCATGTCGCACAGCTTGAGCTGGCCCACGTCCCGCTCCACCGGGTTGTACAGATTGGCACTCGACACGTCGGTCGGTGCCGGCAGATCGAACACCTCACGCAGATGGCGTTGATAGGCGCTGCCCAAATCCAGTTCGCGGCAATAGCGTACAAATTCGAGCGCGCTGATGGAGTCGACCTCCAGGCCGGTGGCGGCGCTGCGTATCAACGCGCCAATCGCCAGGCCATTGGCCTCGGCGCGGGCGGCGCTGAAGTTTTGCATGGCGGCTTGCAGCAGCGTGTGTTTGACGAGGGTGACAGTCACCGACATCGGCCCGATCAGGTCGGGGTTCACATTCGTCATTTCGCGATGCGGGATTTCCAGCACATCCTGGCGCACATCCAGTGTGTGCCCCTTGGACAGCAGAAAGGCTTCAAGGCGCTCCATACAGAACGCATCAAGAGGCTCCAAGGCTTGCAGCCGTGCGCTCACGCTGTCTTGCAGCGGCCCTTTGAGCCCATGGGCGCGCCAGATGTGCACGCGCGTTTCGGGGTCGGCCTGTACCAGCCAAACGGGCAGGGCCTCCTGGAGCGCCTGGGAAATATCCAGGTCCTGGGTCATTTCAAGTAATTTGGGCGGCAGCTGCGCGCGCAGTGGCGGGCTGAGTATTTCGCTTATCTGCGGCATGCGCGCTCCCTGGGCCACAGCCCACCGCACCGGCGCTTTCCATGATCGTGATGCATTGATGACCTTCCTTGATGGCACTGACTATTGACGCTCCACCATAAGCCCGGCGCGACCGTCGAAGGGTTTGAATAGTCGCTGGGTTCGCCCCGTTAACCACCTGGAATTCGCACTCGATTGGCATTTATGTACCGCCCTTTCCAGGCATGCCACGCCGGCCGGCAGATTGAGGCCGGGCCATTAGCCATATTTTCCTTATAACTTATCGTTCTAAAACTCCCTGGTTTTGCCTGGGTCAGTTTCTGGGTACGCGCCCTTTTGGCGTATTGAGTGTTGACCCCTCCCCAACGGAAAAACCGGTAAGGAACTTATGTGTGGATTAGCTGGCGAGTTACGCTTTGATCATCAACCTGCCGACCTGGCAGCCGTAGAACGCATCACCCATCACCTCGCCCCCCGTGGCCCCGACGCCTGGGGTTTTCATGCCCAAGGGCCGATTGCCCTGGGCCACCGACGCCTGAAAATCATGGACCTGTCGGACGGCTCCGCCCAGCCGATGGTCGACGCCCATCTGGGGTTGTCCCTGGCCTTCAATGGCGCCATCTATAATTTCCCGGAGCTGCGCCAAGAGCTGGAAGCCCTGGGTTACGCCTTCTATTCCGGTGGCGACACCGAAGTGTTGCTCAAGGGTTATCACGCTTGGGGCGAAGCGTTGCTGCCCAAGCTCAACGGTATGTTCGCCTTTGCCATTTGGGAGCGTGATGCCCAGCGCCTGTTCATCGCCCGCGACCGTCTGGGGGTCAAACCTCTGTACCTGTCGCGCACCGGCCAGCGCCTGCGCTTTGCCTCAGCACTGCCCGCGTTGCTCAAGGGCGGTGACATCAACCCGATCCTCGATCCGGTCGCCCTCAACCACTACCTGAATTTCCACGCCGTGGTGCCCGCACCGCGCACGCTGTTGGCGGGTGTGGAAAAACTGCCGCCTGCCTGTTGGATGCGCATCGACGCCAGCGGCAAGACTGAACAGAAAACCTGGTGGACCCTGCCCTACGGCCCCCATAAGGACGAAAAACACCTGACACTGGAAGACTGGACCGACCGCGTGCTCGACAGCACCCGCGAAGCCGTGGCCATTCGCCAACGTGCGGCGGTGGATGTGGGTGTGTTGCTGTCAGGCGGCGTCGACTCGAGCATGCTCGTGGGCCTGCTGCGCGAAGTGGGCGTGGAGGATTTGTCGACCTTCTCCATCGGTTTTGAAGACGCCGGCGGCGAACGTGGCGATGAGTTCCAGTATTCAGACTTGATCGCTAAACACTACGGCACCCATCACCACCAACTGCGCATCGCCGAAAGCGAGATCATCGAGCAACTGCCGGCAGCCTTCCGCGCCATGAGCGAGCCGATGGTCAGCCATGACTGCATCGCTTTCTACCTGCTGTCGCGGGAAGTGGCCAAGCATTGCAAAGTGGTGCAAAGCGGCCAGGGCGCCGATGAGTTGTTCGCCGGTTACCACTGGTACCCGCAAGTGGACGGCGCCAGCGACCCGTATGCGGCCTATCGCGCGGCGTTTTTCGACCGCAGCTACGACGACTACGCGGCTACCGTCGCGCCCAAATGGCTGACCGCCAACGACGCTGCCGGCGACTTCGTGCGCGAGCATTTCGCGATGCCGGGCGCCGACGCGGCGGTGGACAAGGCCTTGCGCCTGGACAGCACGGTGATGCTGGTGGACGACCCGGTCAAACGCGTCGACAACATGACCATGGCCTGGGGCCTGGAAGCGCGCACGCCGTTCCTCGACTACCGCCTGGTGGAACTGTCAGCCCGGGTGCCGGCCAAATTCAAGCTGCCCGACGGTGGCAAACAGGTGCTCAAGGAAGCGGCGCGCCGGGTGATCCCCAGCGAAGTCATCGACCGCAAGAAAGGCTACTTCCCCGTACCCGGCCTCAAGCACCTGCAGGGCGATACCTTGAATTGGGTGCGCGAGTTGCTGCTGGACCCGAGCCAGGACCGTGGGTTGTTCAACCCGGCCATGCTCGACCGCCTGCTCACCGACCCGCAAGGCCAACTGACCCCACTGCGCGGCTCCAAGCTGTGGCAGTTGGCGGCGCTGAACCTGTGGCTGAGCGAACAAGGAATCTGATCCATGAAACCGAATGCCGCGGCTTACAGCCAACGCTTACTCAAAGGCCAGGCGCCGACCTACGAGCGCCTGCAAGCGCGCCTGGCCGAAGATGGCAGCGCCCTGGCCGCCGACCCGATTGCCGTACATTGCGGCTGGGGCCGTTTGTTGATCGGCCACACCTTTCCCGACCCGGCAAGCCTGGCCCAGGAACTGCTCAACGAGCAGCCCGGCGAGCGCGATATCGCCCTGTACGTGGCCGCGCCCCAGCAAATCCTGGGCATTGACCCGCAGCAACTGTTCCTCGATCCGTCCGACACCCTGCGCCTGTGGTTCACCGACTACCGCCCGGCCACCCGCGTGTTTCGCGGCTTTCGTATTCGCCGGGTGCAGAGCGAGGCGGACTGGCAAGCGGTCAACCACCTATACCAGGGCCGCGGGATGCTGCCCGTCGACCCGGAACGCCTCACCCCACGCCATCAAGGCGGCCCGGTGTACTGGCTGGCCGAAGATGAAGACAGCGGCGCGGTGATTGGCAGCGTGATGGGCCTCAACCATCACAAGGCCTTCCACGACCCGGAGAACGGTTGCAGCCTCTGGTGCCTGGCGGTGGACCCGCAATGCACGCGCCCTGGCGTCGGTGAAGTGTTGGTGCGCCACTTGGTGGAGCACTTCATGAGCCGTGGCTTGAGCTACCTGGACTTGTCGGTGCTGCACGATAATCGCCAGGCCAAGAGCCTTTACGCCAAGCTCGGCTTTCGGGCGTTGACCACCTTTGCAATCAAACGCAAGAACGGTATCAACCAGCCGCTGTTTCTAGGCCCGGGGCCCCAGGCGGAGTTCAACCCTTACGCGCGCATCATTGTCGAAGAGGCCCACCGGCGCGGCATTGATGTGCAGGTCGACGATGCCGATGCGGGCCTGTTCACCCTTAGCCACGGCGGGCGTCGCGTGCGTTGCCGTGAGTCCCTGAGCGACTTGACCAGCGCCATCAGCATGACCCTGTGCCAGGACAAGAGCCTGACCCACAAGGTGCTCAAGGCGGCGGGCCTGCAGGTGCCGGTGCAACAGTTGGCGGGCAGTGCCGACGACAACCTGGAGTTTCTCGACGAGCACCAGCGCATCGTGGTCAAGCCGCTGGATGGCGAGCAAGGCCATGGCGTCGCCGTGGATTTGCAGAGCATCGAGGAGGTGCAGCAGGCGATCGAAGCGGCACGCCAGTTCGACAGCCGCGTGTTGCTGGAAAGCTTCCACGAAGGCCTGGACCTGCGCATCCTGGTGATCGGTTTTGAAGTGGTTGCGGCTGCGATTCGTCGCCCCGCCGAGGTGATCGGCGACGGTCAACATTCGATTCGCGCGTTGATCCAGGCGCAAAGCCGTCGCCGCCAGGCAGCCACCGACGGCGAGAGCAAAATCCCGCTGGATGCGGAAACCGAGCGCACCCTCAAAGCCGCAGGCTACGACTACAACAGCATCCTGCCCCGTGGCGTGCAACTGGCCGTGCGACGTACCGCCAACCTGCACACCGGGGGTTGCCTGGAAGATGTCACGGCGATCCTGCACCCGACGCTGGTGGACGCGGCCGTGCGTGCGGCCCGTGCCCTGGATATTCCCATGGTCGGCCTGGACCTGATGGTACCTGCGGCCGACCAGCCAGAGTATGTGTTTATCGAAGCCAACGAACGGGCCGGCTTGGCCAACCATGAACCGCAACCTACGGCTGAGAAGTTTGTGGATTTGTTGTTTCCACACAGTCAGCCGGCTACTTAAGTGATGTGTCGCCTGTACCGGCGCTATCGCGGGCAAGCCCGACTCCCACAGTTGACCGCATTCCAATGTGGGAGCCGGGCTTGCCCGCGATGAGGCCGGGCCAGGCGAAGACGCTCGAACCCCTCATCGAAACCATCGATGCCCTCAACTCATCAGGAGTTTCCATGACCCGAACCATTCCCGAACCCGATCTCGCGTACCTGCAAAAAGTGCTGTTGGAAATGCTCGCCATTCCCAGCCCCACCGGTTTTACCGACACCATCGTGCGCTACGTCGCCGAGCGCCTGGAAGAACTCGGCATACCGTTTGAAATGACCCGGCGCGGCACGATTCGCGCCACCCTCAAGGGCCAGAAAAACAGCCCTGACCGTGCCGTCTCCGCGCACTTGGACACCATCGGCGCCGCCGTACGTGCGATCAAGGACAACGGGCGCCTGACCCTGGCGCCGGTGGGCTGCTGGTCGAGCCGCTTTGCCGAAGGCAGCCGCGTCAGCCTGTTCACCGACAACGGCGTGATTCGCGGCAGCGTGTTGCCGCTGATGGCTTCCGGTCACGCGTTCAACACCGCCGTGGATGAAATGCCGGTGAGCTGGGACCATGTGGAACTGCGCCTGGACGCCTATTGCGCCACGCGTGCTGACTGCGACTCCCTGGGAATCAGCGTGGGTGACTACGTGGCGTTCGACCCGCTGCCCGAGTTCACCGAAAGCGGGCATATCAGCGCCCGCCACTTGGACGACAAAGCCGGCGTCGCCGCCCTGCTCGCTGCGCTCAAGGCCATCGTCGACAGTGGCCAGCCCCTGCTGATCGACTGCCACCCGCTGTTCACCATCACCGAAGAAACCGGCAGTGGCGCAGCGGCCGCCCTGCCCTGGGATGTGAGCGAGTTTGTCGGCATCGATATCGCCCCGGTCGCCCCCGGCCAGCAGTCCAGCGAACATGCGGTGAGCGTAGCCATGCAGGACTCCGGCGGCCCCTACGACTATCACCTGTCCCGCCACTTGCTGCGCCTGGCGTCGGAGAACGAGCTGCCGGTGCGCCGCGATCTGTTCCGCTATTACTTCAGCGATGCGCACTCGGCGGTCACCGCCGGCCATGATATTCGCACGGCGTTGCTGGCCTTCGGTTGTGACGCCACCCATGGCTACGAGCGTACCCATATCGACAGCCTGGCCGCCCTGAGTCGCTTGCTGGGCGCCTACATCCTCAGCCCGCCGGTGTTTGCCAGCGATGCGCAACCGGCCCAGGGCTCCCTGGATCGGTTCAGTCATCAGATCGAGCATGAAACGCAAATGGAGAGCGACACCCGCGTGCCGTCGGTGGACAGCCTGGTCGGCCAGAAGTCCTGACGCGTGTGAGTGGATACTGGCAACAAAGGTCCCGGCACAGTAGCATCGCCGGGACCTGACACCTGAGGCTTGTATGCTGATTCCCTACGATGCACTTGAAGTCGACACCCTGACCCGCCTCATCGAAGACTTCGTCACCCGCGACGGCACCGACAATGGCGACGACACGCCCCTGGAAACCCGCGTGCTGCGCGTACGCCAGGCGCTGACCAAAGGCCAGGCCCTGATCGTCTTCGACCCCGAGAGCGAGCAATGCCAGTTGATGCTCAAGCACGATGTGCCCAAGCATCTGTTCGACTGAAAACCTGCGCCCGCTAAGGGTTGGGCACCGGCACGGGATGGGTCGCCGGCCCCTCGCGCCGGAGAATCTTGCGGTACACCTCGGCGCGGTGCACGTTGACGCCCACCGGCGCCTCGATACCGAATTTCACATGAGTACCGTTCACTTCAAGGATATGTACGGTGATGTCATCGCCAATGGCGATGGCTTCGCCTATGGCACGGCTTAAGACCAGCATGGCGGTTGTCCTTTTCCAGTAACAGGACCTCGACCATGCCCCCTTGGCGCTGGGCCGGCAATGGCTTGCGGGCAAATCAGGCACTGCCTACGCAGGTAGGTAATTTGTCTGACAGACCCCAGCCGAATCAGCCCTTCACAGCCTGCGCCTTGGCGCGCATCTTGTCGGCCATCAGTGTCATTTCGTCATACAGCAGTTGCGGATTTTTCTGTTTCAACGCCCAAGCCATGCGGCCTTGCTCGTGGGGCAGGATCATGAATTCGCCTGCGGCCACGCGCTGGTAAATGTAGTCGGCGATATCCGCCGCCGAGATGGGCGAACTCTCAAGCAGCTTGCCCACTTGGGCCTTCATGGCTGGGGTTGGCCCACGGAAGGAGTCGAGCAGGTTGGTCTGGAAAAACGACGGGCACACCACATGCACGCCCACTTCCTGTTGCTTGAGTTCCACAAGCAGGCTCTCGGACAACGCCACCACGCCTGCCTTGGCCACGTTGTAGTTGCTCATGGCCGGGCCTTGCATCAGCGCGGCCATTGAGGCGATGTTGATGATGCGCCCCTTGCTCTTCTCCAGCAGCGGCAGGAACGCCTTGCAGCCTTTGACGACGCCCATCAGGTTGATTGCGATCTGCCAGTCCCAATCCTCCAGGGACAATTCAGCGAAGAACCCGCCCGAGGCCACGCCGGCGTTGTTGACGATCACATCGATGCCACCGAGCTTCACTTCACAGGCCTGGGCAAAGGCTGTGAGCTGGCTGTAGTCACGCACGTCACAACGCTGGGTAAAACCATCACCGCCCGCCTCGCGAACCTGCTTGAGGGTTTCCTGCAACCCAGGCTCGCTGACATCGGACAACGCCAACTGCCAGCCTTCACGGGCCCAGCGCAGAGCGATTTCGCGACCCAGGCCAGACCCGGCGCCAGTGATCATCATGCGGTTTTGCATAGGAGGTAGCCTTGTGGTTCACGAAGAAGTGACCGGCAGTGTAGCGAAGGTTTTTGCTCTACCCACGCACCATCAGGGTGATGAATGCCCCAGGCAAACCGCGGGCTCGGTAGCAGCCGCGCGCATAGACTAAGTTCAATTTTTTTCAACTAATTAGTTCAAGTTGCGTACGCGTTAAAAGAAATAAGCGACGCATCAAAATGTTTTATAAAAACAATGAATTTTCTACGAAGCGGCAGAGTCGGAATGGGTAAGGCGTCCCACTGTGCATGGACGAACCAACGGTTAAACAGCCGGTTTTTGCAAAGAACCTATAAGGAACAAAACCATGAGCCTCATTCTGATTATTATCCTGATCCTCCTGCTGGTCGGTGGCCTGCCGGTGTTCCCGCACTCGCGTAACTGGGGTTATGGACCGTCGGGTATCCTGGGTGTGGTACTGGTTGTTCTGCTGGTGCTGTTGTTGCTCGGCAAGATATAAACGCCGCGGTTTTGTAGGAGCGAGCTTGCTCGCGAAACACTTGCAGGCGCCGCGTTTATTCAGGACGCGCGCGTTATCGTTGAGGTTCTTCGCGAGCAAGCTCGCTCCTACAATTGAGAGGCAAAAAAAAGAGGCCTTCTAGAAGGCCTCTTTTTTATTGCCGGTCAGTTAGTCCGGCTTACCGTCCACCACACCTGCGGTGTTATCCAGCAGGCTCTTGGTCGCGGTTTGCAGGAACGACTCGAGTTTCTGCTTGAGTGCGGCTTCGTCCGGCGAATCAGGAATCACCTTGCCAGTCGGCTCGGCGCCCAGGGTGTATTCCCACAACTTGGGTGGCATTTCCTTGGGCAATACCAGTACGCGGTCGCCGGTGAGCAAGGCCACGGTCTGGTCGCTGCCCGATGGCTTGATCACGCCGAAACCTTTATCACCTTCCGGCAGGTTCAGCAGGTCACGGCCCCAGCACTGGTGCAAGGTGTCGCCGCCCAGGCGGCCCATGATGGTGGGCACGATGTCGATCTGGGTGCCCACGGTGTGGTCACGCTCACCGAACTTCTCACGCATGCCCGGTGCGATCATCAGCATCGGCACGTTGAAGCGGCCCAGGTCCATCTCGGTAATCTGCTGCTCGTTGCCGAAGCCGTGGTCACCGACGATCACGAACAGGGTTTCCTTGAAGTACGGCTCCTTGCGGGCCTTTTCAAAGAACTGGCCCAGGGCCCAGTCGGAGTAGCGCATGGCCGTCAAATGCTCGTTGAGGCTGCCACGGTCGGTGACTTTCTCAACCGGCAATGGGGTCGGCAACGCATACGGCGTGTGGTTGGACAGGGTTTGCAGCAGTGCGTAGAACGGCTTGCCACCTTCGCGCGCCTTCAGTTCTTCCAGGCCACGGTTGAACATGTCCTGGTCGGACACGCCCCACGTCGGGTCGGAGAACACCGGGTTGACGAAGTCATTGCGGCCGATGAAGTTGGTCATGCCCTGATTGCTGAAGAAGCCCGACTGGTTGTCCCAGGCGAAATCGCCGTTGTAGACATACACGTCGTCGAAATCACGCGCGCTGAGCAACTGCGGCAGGCCCGACAGCTTGTGGCTGCCTTCCGGGGTCTGCATCAGGTATTCGAAACCCGGCAGGTTCGGGAAGCAGGCCATGGTGGCGAACATACCCTGGTGGGTGTGGGTGCCGTTGGAGAAGAAGCGGTCGAACAGCAGGCCCTCTTGGGTCAGCTTGTCGAAGTACGGGGTGATATTGCCTGGACGCCCCAATGCGCCTACCGAGTGACCGGCGAAGCTTTCCATCAGGATGACCACGACGTTCTTGATCGGCAGGGTTTTCTCGGCCGGTGGCGTGAAGTCACGGCGTACGGCAGCGGTGTCGGTGTCTACCAGCTTCTCTTGCGGCAGCACCAGCATGTCGCGCACGGTCTGGGTGGCCAGCGGTTGTTCCAGAGTGGCCTTCCAGATATTGGCGCGGTCTTCACCAAAGCGCGCCTTGGCCGCCGCGATCAGCGACAAGGTGCCATTGAGGCCCAACTGGTTGGCGAAGTTCGAATCGGTGGTGTAGACGTCACCCCAACGCAGCGGTGGCCCCTGGCGCAGGGTGCCACGGATGGCGACCACGGCAACCAGCAGGCAGACCATGAACACTGCGATGCGGCTGTACCACGGCGCCACCTGGCGCGTGCTGATCGTGCCACCGCTGAACGGGCCCCGTGGGCGCGTTGCGCGGTCAGCGCCCTTGAAGGCCATGCTCAGGATCAGCGTGCCCACGGCCCAGGCCAGCAGGTAACGCACCACCGGGAAACCGTACCAGAGCATGCTCATCACGGTTTTCGGGTCTTCCTTCACATACTGGAAGACCAGGCCGTTTAGGCGCTGGTGAAATTCGCGGTAGAAATCCATCTCCATCAGGCCAAGGAACAGTGCGATGCTGGACACAACGGTCAGCCACAAACGGAAGAAGCCTCGCGCCGCCATGGCCCGTACGCTGAACACAGCCAGCAGCAGCGGGACCAGCGCGTACGTCACAAAGCGAATGTCGAAGCGGGTGCCGTTGACGAACGCTTCCAGGAACGTCGAGGCCGGCGTATCCAGGATCATCTCGCGGTTGTAGACCAGCAACGCCAGGCGCAGCAGGGAGAACATCACCATCATGACCAGTGCGCAGAGCAGCGTGTACGCCAGATGGGATTTGACGGTCGGTTGCAGCAGGCGATTTGAAGCTCGCTGCTGATTCAGGGCGTCCGGGTTTGCCATGTCGTTTTAGGACCCATTGGAAGTTGAAGTTGCGAAATAATGCAGTGGCGTCCGTCCCTCGCCCAGGCTGGCTGGGGTAGGCGGTTAACGCGGTGGCACAAATGGTGCCCGATCAAGGCCGGCAAGGCTATTAATTACTGAACGTAAGGCACGGCCCTGCCTTTAAGGGCACTGGAGATAGAGCCCTGGCAGCCGGTTAAAGCCGGCGAATTGTCTTGGATGGGATGTGAAAATTTCGTGCGGCGAATAGTTTCGACACACAAATCTGCTTAATGCTGTGAAACCCCCTGTGGGAGCTGGCTTGCCGGCGATGGCGGTGTGTCAGCTTGCATTGTTTCGGTTGACACACCGCAATCGCAGGCAAGCCAGCTCCCACATTGAGGGTGCCCACCGCAAATCGAGTGGGTCGTCAGATCCGCACGTTACCGCGCGGCCCGGCGATAGCCCAGATGATCAGGCCCAGCACGGGCAACAGCAGGATCAACAGGATCCACAGCACTTTGGCGCCGGTGCTGGCGCCGCTTTTAAACACGTTGATGATCGCCCAGATGTCCAGCGCGAGGATGATCAGGCCAATCAGGCTATTAAACGTGGAACCCATGGTGTCGCTCCTAAGTGAGGGCATGCCCTTGTAGGATAGTCAGCCTTGGCGGGGGTTCCGTTTTATTTCAGACGTGTACGGCAATCTTCAAGGCTTCCAACGACGGCTCGGCCTTGATGCCGACTTCGGCACACAGTTCCAGCACCCGGGGCAGGTCGTTGCCGAACACCAGCACCGCCTGGATCTCGTCGTCCAGCAACTGGCTGAAATTCACCAGCACATAACCGCCGTCTTCCGGGCTCAGGGCGCTCATCTGGATCTGGATGCGGTTCAGCGCGGTCAGGTCTTCGGTCTTGGCCAGTTGCTTGGGCTTGAGGTTGAACGCCACACCCGGACCGAACGAGGCGACGATCTGGGCAAACAGGTCGCCATAGGTATCAGCCTGGAACAACACCGTGTCCGGCAAGCTACCCACCACCACCCACTCTCCCAGAGCGATCGGGAAACTGTCGTCGTAGTTGATATCCGGGTTGGCCGCCAGGAACGCCGCCGGGTCCGCATAGGCCTGGGCCGCTTCGTCGGCGATACGCGCTACTTCGTCCGCACCCATGACGCCGGCGCTGATTTTGCTGATGAGTTCGACGAGGGCGGTTTTCATGGGGCGATCCTGTAGCGGGCAAGTTTTGAAGGGCGCGTAGCCTACACCAGTTTCTGCAACTGCGCCGCCGTATCCACCGCGCCCATGGTCTGCGCCGCGGCCAGTGCCGTTGCGCCTTGTGCATCAGTGGCCTTGGGGTTTGCGCCTTTAGCGAGCAGGTAATCAACCATCTCAACGCGGTTGAACATCGCCGCCATCATCAAGGCCGTACGCCCGTCCGAGGAGGCCGCGTCAATCGGCGTACCGCCTTCGATCAATGCCTGGACCACCGGCAGGTTACCTTTGAACGCCGCACCGGCAATCGGCAATTGGTTCTTGTCGTTGGCGATCAGGGGGTCGGCCTTGAACTCCAGCAGCACTTTGACCGCCTCGGCATGGCCGTGGTACGCCGCGAGCATCAACAAGGTGTCACCATTGTGATTACGAAAATTGGCCGGCAGGCCTTTCGCCAACAATGCGGCGAGCATGGCGGCGTCGCCGTGACGGGCGACGTCGAAGACTTGCTCGGCAAATTCGGCGGCTTCGTCTTCGGTCATTTGTTTAGGCTGATCTGACATGGGGGCTCCTTGCTGAGGCGACTGACATAACTGTTTAAGGCGCCCAGTGTCGCGAGGGAGTTCCCCGGTGTCATGGCTTTTTTGTCAAAAGCCACCATAGCCAGAATCAATAACGGAAGTGGCCGCCCTGGATCTGCGCCAGCAATTGCCCGGTCACCGGCACATAGCTGTCCGAACCCGGCAACCAGGCGTAGACCGGATCATTGCCAGCCTTGTCCGGGTCGAACCCTTGCTCCTTGAGCTTTACTTTCTGGTACTTGAACGTACCGGTGGTTTCCATCTTCACCTTGATCCGCAAAAACAACGGCACCGCATAAGGGGGCAACTGGCCGTGGGCGAACTGCAGCAGTTCGCGCATATCCAGGCTGGCCAGGGATTCGCTGGGGGTGATGGCGACCATGCCGGCGCGGCCGTTGGTGTTGTCGATCTCGACGCCATAGGCCACCACTTCAGCGATCTGCGGGTGTTGCAGCAAGACATTTTCCACTTCGGTGGTCGAGACATTTTCGCCCTTCCAGCGATAGGTGTCCCCCAGGCGATCGACAAATTGCGCATGGCCGAAACCGATACTGCGCACCAGGTCGCCGGTGTTGAAATAGCGATCGCCTTTTTCGAACACGTCGGTCAGTACCACCTTGCGGTTCTTTTCCGGGTCGGTGTAACCGTCGAAGGGCGACTTATCATCAATGCGCGCCAATAACAGGCCCTGCCCGCCGGTGGGCACCCTGACCATGAACCCATCGCTGCCGCGCAGTGGTTCACCGGTGTCATGGGCGTAGTCCACCAGCGCCCAGTGCTGCAGGCAAAAGCCGATGGTGTTGTCAAAATTCAGTATGTTGGTAAAGCCGATATTGCCGTCGCTGGCGGCATACAGCTCGCAGATATGCTCCACACCATAACGCTGTTTGAACTGCGCCCACACACCAGGACGCAAGCCGTTGCCGACCATTTTGGTCACGTGATTATCGCGGTCCTGCGCACTCGCGGGCTGGTCGAGCAGATAGCGGCACAGCTCACCGACATAGCCCAGGGTGGTCGCCTTGAACTTGCGCGCGTCATCCCAGAACTGGCTGGCGCTGAATTTGCGCCGGATGGCAAAGCCGGACGCGCCGATAATCGCCGCCCCCCAGCACACACACAGGCCGGTGGCGTGGTACAGCGGCAAGGTGCAATAGAGGACGTCCTGGGGCCCCATGTCCAGGGCGATGCTGCCGAAGCTCACGGCGGTTTTGGTCCAGCGCCCGTGCTTCATGATGCCGGCCTTGGGCAGGCCAGTGGTGCCGGAGGTGTAGATATAAAAGCAGGGATCGTGGAGGAAAATCTGCGCGGAGCTCGCCGGGTTGTCCACCGGGCTTTCGGCACTCGCGGCCATCAGGTCGATATAGCCATCGGGTACTGCACTGCCGGGCTGATCGGCCACGAACCAGGTGCGCTCGGCCGGGATCTGCACTTGTTCGCGCACCGCCGCGTAAGGGCTCAGCAATTCGGCACCGACCACAATGGCAACCGGGTTGACCAGGGTCAGGCTGTGTACCAGCGCCCCTTGGGTTTGCGCAGTATTCAGCATGGCGCAGATGCCGCCCAGTTTGGCCACGGCCAGCACGTTGAGCAACAACTCGGGGCGATTCTCGATAAACAGCGCCACCACGTCGCCCTTGCCGATGCCCTGGGCCTGCAGGTGGTGGGCAAGGCGGTTAGCGCGCTGATTGGCGTCGCGGTAGCTGATCACGTTGTCCCCATAGAGCAGGGCAGCACCCTCAGGGTTGCGCAAGGCGGCTTGTTCGAAATGCCAGCCCAGGCCGCAGGGTTGCCTGGGGTCGGTGACGTTGGCCGCGCGCATGCCGCGCACCACGCGTGGGAGGGCCCGAACGATGGCAGGCACCTTTCGCAACATCATGCGCCAGGTGATCATGTCGTTTTGCTGGTGAGTCATGGCGGGACGTCCTTTTTCTTATTCTTGGTCGGGTTCAGGTACATCGACTGGTGTAGCGGAAAGTACGTCAGCGGTTCTTTGGCTGTACATGCGGGATTTGAAAAGTTTTGTATCCCGTGGCGACCGAACAGACGATGCGTATCTCCCTGCCGCCCTGCGCTCCAACTGTGGGAGCTGGCTTGCCTGCGATGACGGCCCGCCAGCCGACGCCTGTCTACCTGACACCCTGCGAGCAAAGTGTGAGAGCGGGCTTGCTCGCGAAGGCGGTGTGGCAGTCAACACCGTTGGATTGTGTACATATCCATTGCTGCGGTAACGGCCACCTAGGGTTCCGCTTTTACAGCGGGTCACTTTTGGAAAAGAGCCCCAAAAGTAACCAAAAGGGCTCTTGCCCCACCACT